>NZ_CEZOWA010000015.1:52155-53806 GCF_983056325.1 Candidatus Marivariicella sp.
TATACGTTTGATCACATTCAAGATAAAAATCACCCTTATAATAATAATCGCTCGAAAAATCACTTGATCTATTTATGTCTTTTATATCATCCCTTTTACCATCAACATAATGCACCACCGATGACTTGAATTCTCCTGTGACAGCCCATTTCATTCCAATTTCTTTTAAGCTATTATTATTACGTGATTTAGTATTATTGATCCGAAGATATACCTCGTCATTAATTACAACTAATTCTAATAAATACTCTTTTTCATTATCGTCAGTAAGACTAAAATATGTTCCTTTTTGACCTAATTGTTTCACTAAAGATCCTTCTGATTTATCTTTTTTTATTGAAAAAAGAAAATCTTTAGGAACGTTTTCATTTGTGATAGTTAAAAGCTTTCCTTTCAGGAAGGAAAATGTTGGGAAAATTCCAGGAAATAAGTTATATAACTTATTTCCTGGAATCATTTTATAATTGTTTTTAATAACTTGCTTATAATCTTTTTTAGCATCACTATTTTTAATTTGAGTTTTCTTTTTTTCTTCTATTCCAATATTTAACTCAGCCATTGGTATAAATTGAGTAATGTTCCTATTATAATTATAACCATAATTATCTTTTTTTCCGTATCTAATATGATTTATAGCTATTATACCTGCTGGAACTAAACGAAAAGTTTGATTTTGGATGTAAGAATTTCCTAGATATAAATTATTTAAAAACCCATAACTAGATGATGATGAGTTTTGGTTAATTGAAATAGAATCTTGGGATCCAAGAATGGACAATAAGTTGTTTGTCCTATTTATTGAGTCTGTTAATTTAATGATTTCATTTTCAAGACTTGGAATAACGGCATTCTTAGTATTTAACTTATTAATTAAATCTAACGAAGAAAGTTTAAAATTTTCTAGTTGAATTTTTATTTGATTTAATTCTTTAATATTGTCATATAAATCTTCTATTGTGGTTTTTTGATTAACAATTGTGACATTTTGATCAACAATCTGACTATTTATTGTTGTGAGTTGTTTTTTCTGAGTATTAGCTAATTCTTTTAACTCACGTTTTCTTAGTTTATCAATGTTTTGAGCAAGAGTTGAGTTAAAAGAAATGAGTAAAGCCAAAGTAAATACTATGTTCTTCATAATAGATTATTTTACCCAAATATAAGAATTTAAGCTATACCTACTCAGGGGTTTAGACATAACTGAAATTAGTTATGTAAAAATAACCCACATAAAAATGTGTATCGGAGGGGTTTTTATATCGGAGTTAGTTTTTTCTCCCTATGTAAAATGGTGAGGATATATTTAATATATTGTAGATGTGAATTTCAATAAATTAATTAACGATTCTAAAGTAGGATTGAAAAGAAATATTTCCTCCCGAAGAGAAAAAACATCTGTTTCAATTGAGGAATTTAATATTTTATCTCAAAAATATTTTAATAACATCTCAAATGACTCAAATCTTTTTATTGAGTTTCATCAGAACGATAAAGAAACCCTAATTTTTATTTTAAGATGGTATTACCATCTATGGATTGAAATTGATAAAGATATTATTGAAGTATCCTCTGACTTCCCCAAAGAGTTTCAAATTATAAGTGAAGTAAATAAATTTAATCATCCTCACACACCAAAAACTTTTGAAATAGG
>NZ_CEZOWA010000016.1:0-23938 GCF_983056325.1 Candidatus Marivariicella sp.
CCACCACCAGAACATATTTCACACCTACCTCCAGATACATTGAAACTAAACCTACCTGGTTTGTAACCTCTAATTTGGGCTTCTTGAGTTTTGGAAAACAATAGTCTCACTTCACTAAAAACCCCGCAGTAAGTTGCTGGATTACTTCTGGGTGTTCTACCAATTGGACTTTGATTAATATCTACAACCTTATCGAGATTATCAATTCCTTTAATTGCCTTAAATGGTAAAATATCTTTAACCCCGTTATAAAAGTGATTGTTAAGTATAGGGTATAATGTATCATTAATTAAACTTGACTTTCCACTTCCCGAAACGCCAGTAACTCCAATCATTAAACCTAAAGGGAAGTCAATTGATATATTTTTTAAATTATTTCCTGTGCAACCTTCAATGGTTATTTTTTTTCCATTACCAGCTCTTCTATTCTTGGGAACTTTAATTTTTAAATTCCCGTTTAAATAATTTGCAGTTATTGTGTCATTTTTTAAAAGTTCTGAAGGAGTTCCCTCTGAAATGATATTTCCTCCATTCACTCCTGCAAATGGCCCTAAATCAATAACATGATCAGATCTTAAAATCATTTCTTTATCATGCTCTACAACTATAACTGAATTACCAATATCTCTCAGAGATTCAAGAGAATCAATAAGTCTTTGATTATCTCTTTGATGAAGTCCGATACTTGGTTCATCAAGAATATAAAGAACACCAACAAGCTGAGATCCAATTTGTGTTGCAAGCCTAATTCTTTGAGCTTCCCCACCAGAAAGTGATTTTGAAGAACGATTTAGCGATAAGTATTTTAATCCAACTGATAACAAAAACTGGAGTCTTACCATTATCTCTTTTACTACTTCATTTGCTATTTTTTTTTCTTGAGATGATAAATTTGATTCGATTGAATCGAACCAATTATATAGATCACTCAAATCCATAGATGACAATTCAAAAATATTTTTGTCGTTAACTTTAAAATGATTTGCTTCGATATTTAGACGCGAACCTTCGCAGTTTGGACAAAATCTAGAATCCATAAAATTTTTAGCCCAACGTTTTATTTTTCTTGATTCATTAGCATTAAACTGACTAATTATAAAGTTTTCTATACCCTCATAATCAATGGAATACTTTCTTGTTACTCCCAACGATTTGGAGTTTAACGAGAATTTATCATTAGCGCCTTTAAGAATAACATCTAAGGCTTCTTTAGGGATTTTACTTATGGGACCATTTAAGTCAAAACCATATCGTTTTGATATTATTTCAATTTGCTTAAAATTCCAATTATTATTGTTTTTTCCAAGAGGAATGATTCCACCATTATTAATCGAGATAGAGTAATTAGGAATGATTTTATCTCTATTAACTATATATTCATAACCCAACCCTTTACAAGATTTACACATTCCCTTTGGAGAATTGAATGAAAAATTATTAGGTTCAGGTTTTGGATAGGAAACACCTGATTTTTCACACATCAAATTACTACTAAAAAACCTAGAATATTCATTATCTAAATCAATTATCATAAGACTTTCATCACCATGATGTAAAGCGGTTTTTATTGATTCTTCCAAGCGTTTTTTAGAAGTATTTAATTGGTTAATTTCTAAAACATCAATAAGTAATTCAATATCATGATTTTTATACCTATCTAATTTCATTCCTCTTGAAATATCCGTTATTTTTCCATCGACTCTTACTTTAATAAAACCCTGTCTTGATAAATTGTCAAACAACTCTCTGTAGTGACCTTTTCTTGACTTAATAATTGGAGATAATACAGCAATTTTTTTATCCGTAAAGTCTTTAAAAATTAAGTCTAAAATCTGTTGCTGAGAACAACTAACCATCGGCTTGTTAGTTTCGTAGCTATATGCAACACCAATCCTCGCATATAAAACTCTTAAATAATCATAAAGTTCTGTGATAGTACCTACTGTCGATCTTGGACTCTTAGACGTAGTTTTCTGTTCAATTGCAATAACAGGAGAGAGACCATCTATTTTATCAACGTCTGGACGTTCCAAATTGCCCAAAAACTGCCTTACATAAGCAGAGAATGTTTCCATATATCTCCTTTGTCCCTCGGCATAGAGAGTATCAAAGGCTAAAGAGGATTTACCACTTCCGGACAAACCAGTTATAACTACAAGTTGATCTCTAGGAATTTTGAGATCAATATTTTTCAAATTGTGAACTCTTGCACCCTTTACATCAATAACATTTTTCAATAGTGATAGCTTGAATATTTTACAAAGATAGCTCTTAAAAGTCCACTAAAAAAGATATAAAATTTTATCTTAAAATAGATGAATGATCGTCCCCTCTAGGGTCAGCACCTGTAGTAATAAGTCCCTGATCATCAACCATAATAGCATCGACTCTTCCAATTATTCTAGAAAAACGTTCTTCTGTATTGTATCCCTTATTCTTTAATTTTGATATTAAAATTGAATCAAATTCTTTTGGTTCAAAAATAACTACATCAGGCATCCATTGATGATGAAACCTGGGGGCATTAACAGACTCTTGAATTCCCATGTCAAATTCATATGCATTTATAATAGTTTGAAAAACAGATGTGATAATTGTTGAACCACCGGGCGTTCCTAAAACCATATATAAGTTTTTGTTTTTTTCTACTATTGTTGGTGTCATAGAACTTAACATTCTTTTTCCAGGTGAGATAGAATTAGCTTCACTACCCAACAAACCAAACATATTAGGAACTCCAGGTTTGCTACTAAAATCATCCATCTCATTATTTAAAAAATAACCTCCATCCTCAACATAAACCTTTGATCCATAACTTCCATTCAATGTAGTTGTAACTGAAACTGCGTTACCGTCCTTGTCTATAATTGAATAGTGCGTGGTCTCCTCAGTTTCATTAAAAATAATTTTTCCTGGATTTATATCG
Source organism: Candidatus Marivariicella sp. (assembly GCF_983056325.1). Taxonomy (NCBI): domain Bacteria; kingdom Pseudomonadati; phylum Bacteroidota; class Flavobacteriia; order Flavobacteriales; family Flavobacteriaceae; genus Candidatus Marivariicella; species Candidatus Marivariicella sp. The sequence goes on from NZ_CEZOWA010000016.1 coordinate 2,927, forward strand.
CTTGAAAGTGTTGCTTTATTCCAGTTAAAATTATCCATTCTGTTATTTAAATAAATGGAATCTAAAAGTTCATTTTGAGGAATGTCAACAAAATCAGGATCTCCCAAATACTCTGATCTATCAGCATATGACCTTCTTTCTGCTTCAACCATCAATTGAATTGATTTAACAGAATTATGACCATACTTATTAATTTCAAAAGGTTCAATCATTTCTAACATCTGTCCTAGACAAACCCCACCACTTGAGGGAGGAGCCATTGAAGTAATTGTTAATTCTTTATAGTCAAATTGTATAGGTTTTCTCCAAGTTGGCAAATAATTTTTTAAATCATTTTTATTAATTATACCTCCGGTACTTTTAACCCTATTTACAAATCTTTCAGCATTTATTCCTTGATAAAAACCAGCTCTACCATTTTTTTGAATTAGTTTCAATGTATTTGCTAATGGAATATTAATAATTATATCTCCTTTTTTAAAGTTTTTAGCATAAAAAGTGTTTTTACCATTTACGTTGACAAAATCATTTTTCTTAGCTTCAAAACTCTTTATTTGTTTTTTGGTTACAGCATAACCATTTGTTGCTAAGTCAATTGCTGGTTGAACTAATTGACTCCAAGGAAGAGAGCCCAATTTTTTGTGAATTTCATAAAGTCCAGCAACTGTTCCAGGAACACCTACAGCTAGACCACCGATTGTACTTTTACCCTTAATTACATTCCCTACAGAGTCTAAATACATGTCTCTTGAAGCTAAAGTTGGTGCCTTCTCTCTGTAGTCAAGAGAACCAAAGGTACCATCACTTTTTCTATAAACTAGAAATCCGCCACCAGCTATATTCCCTGCATTTGGATAACAGACAGAAAGAGCAAAATCGGTAGCTATCATAGCGTCAAAAGCATTACCACCATTATTTATAATTTCTATTCCAATATCAGAAGCCTCAACTCTTGCTGAAACAACTGCTGCTTTGATATCACCTTTCAGTGGTGAATTACAATTAAAAAAAATCAAAGCTATTAAAGTTAAAAATTTATTCATGGTGTATTTATATTAGTTATCTATTAATTTTTTATCAACCGCTCGCTTAATATCTTTGAAAAATAGAAAAAATTGAGGTTCTATTAAAGATAAAAGTGAAACAAATTTATCGATACTAGATGAAAACTCTGAAGTGAATTTAGTTCTTCTTTCCATTTTAACAAGTATTCCTTTTAAGCCTTCAATTGTTGAATATAATTTAAACCAATCTTCGCTAATTAAATAATTAATTGAAGAACTAATTTTTATTGGAAGCCTGTCTTTATTTAAAATTAGATTTTCATAAAATTTACTTGAAAATTCTTCCAAGCTTATATTGTTATATTTTGACCAATTTTTAGCTAGTAAATGATCATAAAACATGTCAATCAAAACCCTACTGTAGTGTCTATGAGAATCGAAAAACAATTTCGAATGTTGTTTAAATATTTTATGAGAATCTGTGTAAGAATCTATAAACCTGTGTAATAAAATTCCTTTTTGCCATTGGTAAGGATAATTTGTATAATTATTCCCCTTAACACTATCCGCAATAAAATTACCTATGGCAATATCAGTATTATTTCCAGACAAATAAACATGTGCAAGGTAATTCATGTCGTAAAAGTAAAGTACTTTTTTAATTAATATAGATTATATTTACTTTAATCTCTTAGTATATTTGATCTATGACAATCATAAAATCTATTTCTGGAATTAGAGGAACAATTGGCGGTAAACCTTACAAAAACTTAACACCTATTGACACTGTTAAATATGCAGCTGCATATGGTACATTTTTAAAAAAACAATATCCTAATACAGATATTAATGTTGTTGTTGGAAGAGATGCGAGAATATCTGGAAAAATGATTCAAGACCTTGTGCAAAACACCTTAATAGCAATGGGGATAAATTGTATTGATTTAGGTGTCTCAACAACTCCAACTGTTGAAGTTGCTGTAACAAAGGAGGAAGCACTTGGAGGTATAATTCTGACAGCTAGTCATAATCCTAAAAACTGGAACGCTTTAAAGCTATTAAATAAAGACGGTGAGTTTCTTTCAGCTAGGGATGGAGAAAATATTTTATTAATTGCAAAAAATAATGATTTTCAATTTTCTGAAGTTGAAGATTTAGGTATTATAAAATTAAATTCCTCCTATATAGATTATCATGTTAACAAGGTCATTAATCTTGAATATACAAACAATGATTTAATTAAAAAGTCGAAATTCAAAGTTGTAGTAGATGCTGTAAATTCTTCTGGAGGGATTATCATACCAAAACTTCTTGACAAACTTGGTGTTGATTATGTTCTTTTAAATTGTGATCCAACTGGAAATTTTTCTCATGATCCAGAACCACTGGAAAAAAATTTAACTGAGTTATCTAAGGTTGTTATATCAAATAATGCTGATTTAGGTATAGCTGTAGACCCAGATGTAGATAGATTAGCTTTCATAGATGAAAATGGTGAAATGTTTGGAGAAGAATATACCCTTGTTGCTTGTGCCGAATTTATATTATCAAAAAAAGTGGGAAATACAGTTTCAAACTTATCATCAACACAAGCATTATCCAAAATAACTAAAAAATATGGCGGAAAACATTATGCAAGTGCTGTAGGTGAAGTAAATGTAGTAGAGTTAATGAAAAAAACAAAAGCGATAATTGGTGGGGAAGGAAATGGCGGGGTAATTCTTCCAGATTTTCATTATGGAAGAGATGCTGTTTTAGGTATAGCATTATTCTTATCATTATTAGCTGAGAAAAACGTATCAGTCTCAAAATTAAAAAAAACATACCCTCAGTATTTTTCAAGTAAGAATAAAATAATTCTTACCCCCAAAATAAACGTAGATAAAGTTTTATTAAAAATACATGATAAATATTCAAGTTATAAGCCCATAAGAATTGATGGAATCAAAATAAACTTTGAAAATTCTTGGGTTCATCTAAGAAAATCTAATACTGAACCCATAATCAGAATTTATTCAGAAGCTGATTCAAAAAAAAAGGCAAACGAATTAGCTGAAAAATTTATTTTAGAATTGGGTGATCTCATTTAGGTGCTAAATGTATATACTTAAACCTATTATGAGACCAAAGATATTGAGAGGGATCAATTTTTATTGTTTTTTCTAGCATGTTAAAAAATAAATCAGTTATTTCATTTTCTTTAGTTTTCCTTGGATAATCTGAAATAAGTTTAAAGTCAACTTCATAATATCCTCGTTTAACTCTTTTAATATCTGCATAAACTACAGCCATATCAAAATCCCTAGCAATTCTTTCAGCACCAGTAAATACTGGAACTTTATTTCCCATAAATAATCTCCAATATGTTTTTTCGCTTGGATATGGAGATTGGTCAGCAGCAAATCCATAAACAGCAGTATGATTTTTCTTATTGTGCTCTTTTATAGTTTCTAAAATATGATATCTTGAAATTAAAAACGCATCATGTTTTTCTCGAATTCTCTTAACCAAATTATCAAAGTAAATATTTGATAAAGGGGTATATATACCGTAAGTATAGCTTTCAAACTTTTTTCCTAAAAATAAAATCCATTCATAGCTTGCATAATGACCACACATTATTATTACACTTCTTTTATTTTTTGGAAATTGGGTTAATAAATCTATGTTATTAATTTTAAACCTATTATTTATTGTTTTTAATGAAATAGAAATTGATTTGAACATTTCTAAAAAAACATCACACATATTAGTGTAAAAACTTCTTTCAATTTTTAATCTTTCAATTTCGGACTTATTAGGGAAAGAAAGCAAAATATTTTTTCTTATCATTGCTCTTCGATAGCCTGTAAAGTGAAAAAGAAAAAAACTTATAATGTCTGACAAAAGGTATAATAACGGAAAAGGAAGCAAAGAGATTATAAGTATAATTGGGAATAATAGTATAAAAGCAATACGCTTCATGTTAAATGTTTTATGCAAATTTAATAGATTTGACCTCAACTATTATTTATGAGCATATCTTTTGAGGTATTAAGTATAATTTTAATAAATTCTATTGTCAGCTTCAAGGGGTTTAATGATAATATATTTTTTAACAACTTTCACTTCAAAATTGATAAAATAAAAACTGGTGAGTATTTTCGTTTAATATCTTCAGGTTTTTTGCATGTTGACAAACAACATCTTCTTTTCAACATGGTAACTCTTTATTTTTTTGGAGATTTTGTATTAAACATGTTTGGATCCTTTTGGTTCTTTTCGATGTATGTTTTTTGTCTAATTTCTGGAAATATTTTTTGTTTTTTAATACACAATAAAAATAATTTTTATTCTGCAGTAGGGGCTAGTGGAGCTGTGACAGGAATATTATTTAGTTCAATTTTAGCATACCCAGATTTGAAACTAGCATTACTTTTTTTTCCTATCCCAATGCCTGCATATGTTTTTGGAATAATCTATTTAGCATACACATTTTACGGTATAAAAAAAGAAAATGATGGTATAGGCCATTCAGCACATTTAGGAGGGGCGGTAGGAGGGATTTCACTATCTATAATATTAGCACCTCAACTAATTTTCTTATCATTTGAAACGCTTTTACTTTTATGTATAGTTATAATTTTAGGTGCAGTTTATTTTAGAAAAAGTCTTACTAATTTTAATTAAATAACTCAGAAATCTTTGATTCTAACTGAAAGCCCCTAAGGTTTCTGGCGATAATAATTCCTTTTTCGTCTAGAATAAAACTTGCAGGTACAGCTCGAACTTTATAAAGTCTTGCAATTGGATCTTGCCAAAATTTTAGATTTGAAACATGTTTCCAGATTAAATAATCATCTTCTATTGCACGAAGCCATTGGGGTTTACTTTTATCTAATGAAACTCCTATTATTTCAAATCCTTTTTTATTAAACTTATTATAAATTTTAACAAGATTTGGATTTTCTCTCCTACAGGGTCCACACCAAGATGCCCAAAATTCTAGAAGAGTAATTTTACCTAACTCATCATTTAAATTTAGTATTTTGCCATCTGGAGTAGGGGCTGAAAAATTTGGTGCAAAGCTCCCTATATCAACTGGTTGTTCAGGATTGTTTAGGATGGTTTCTATTTTTTTTCCAATATCAGATTTTTTTATGCGATCTGTAAAAGAATTATAAATTTCTTTTGCTTCAGATACAGATAGAACATTTTTATTTGCTATAAAACGTTCCAATAGAATTACACTTAAATAAGAATCGTAATTTCTCTTTAAAAAATCAATTTCATAAACGTGAATTTGATCTTGAATGTTTTTATAATCTTCCTGAAGATCCTTTACAAGCTCGTTATTTCCGACTCTTGCCGCTTGTTGTAATTCTATTCCAATCTCTTCAATTGATTTTACAAAATCTTTTGTTTCAAACTTATAATCATTAAAATGGTCATTCGATGTTGTACCTGAAATTCTGGATGAATCGATACTGTCTTTATAAATATCCATTCTGACATTTCCCTCTTCCACTATAACCGGTAAATTAAAATTAAGTCCTTCAACCTGAATAAAACTAATAGATGGGTTTACTGCAATACCCTTCATTACAAATTGATTGTCTTTAGTTAAAGCTGAGTCAATTTTTGATGGTTGACCATTTAAATTAGCGACGACTCGATATACCTGGAGACCATCCTTAATTTCAATGTTTCCCGAGATTGTATAAGAACCAGGTTCTGAATTACAAGATGTTATTAAGAATAATATACTAAAAGCCATAGAGAGTGATGTAAGAGCTGGCTTTAAATTTAATTTTAATTTTTTCATAATTCAAAATTACAAATTTGATTTTGCATCATGTAATTTATAAAGATCTTTTTAATGAACTATATTTGTGATTATTTAAATTTTATGGCTGGTAATAGTTTTGGAAACATATTTAAATTAATTTCTTTTGGAGAATCTCATGGTCCCGCTATAGGGGGTATTGTTGAAGGCTGCCCCTCAGGAATTAAAATAGATATCAATAAAATTCAGAATGATCTAGACAGAAGAAGACCTGGACAATCATCGATTGTTACTCAAAGAAAAGAAGCAGATAAAGTAAATTTTTTATCTGGTATTTTTGAAGAAATGACAACTGGAGCTCCTATTGCATTTGCAATATATAATACAGATCAAAAATCAAAAGATTATGGACATATAAAAGAAAGTTACAGGCCTTCTCATGCTGATTTTGTGTATGATAAAAAATATGGTCACAGGGATTATAGAGGTGGAGGAAGGAGTTCTGCAAGAGAGACTGCTGCAAGAGTTGTTGCTGGTGGAATAGCTAAACAATTTTTAAATTCAATTAGATTTACTGCATATGTTAAATCAGTTGGATCTATTGAATTAAACAAGCCTTATCAAGAACTTAATTTTAACAATATAGAATCCAACCCAGTTAGATGTCCAGATAATGTAATTGCTTCGCAAATGGAGACTTACATAAAAAAAATACGAAAAGAAGGAAATACTATTGGAGGGGTAATAAGGTGCGTGATTCAAAATGTTCCAGTTGGATTGGGTGAACCAGTCTTTGATAAACTTCACGCACAGCTTGGAAAGGCAATGCTGTCTATTAATGCTGTAAAAGGATTTGAATACGGTAGTGGATTTATTGGAACAAAAATTAAAGGCAGTGACCACAATGATCTTTTAAATACAGACGGAACAACAAAGTCGAATCTTTCAGGTGGAATACAAGGGGGTATATCTAATGGAATGGATATATATTTTGATGTTGCTTTCAAACCTGTGGCAACAATAATGCAAGATCAAGAAACAATTAATAAAGATGGAGACAAAGTTGTAATTCAAGGAAAGGGTCGACATGATCCGTGTGTAGTTCCAAGAGCAGTTCCAATTGTAGAAGCTATGGCTGCACTAACAATCGCGGATTTTGTATTATTAAATCGTACTATCAAACATAATTACTAAAACTATGAAGAATTTGGCTTTACATTGGAAAATTATTATTGGAATGATTCTAGGCGTTGTATTAGGGGGGTTAGCCTCTTTAGCACCTTGGGGAAGTGAATTTGTGTCGGATTGGATAAAACCATTTGGAACAATTTTTATAAACTCTTTAAAGCTAATTGCAATGCCATTAATTTTAGCATCGCTAATAAAAGGTGTGTCAGATTTAAAAGATATTTCAAAACTATCAACTATTGGAGGTAGAACAATTTTAATTTATTTATGTACGACCGTTTTGGCTGTAATTATTGGTCTTGTACTTGTAAATACTGTCTCACCAGGGAAAAGCATTAAAGAAAGCACAAGAAATGAATTAATGTCAGATTACGAAAGTGATGCTACTGAAAAACAGAATGCTGCTGCCAAACAACAAGAAAGTGGTCCACTTCAGGCTTTAGTTGATATTGTACCAAGTAATATATTTGCTGCTACTACTAATAACAGAAACATGCTTCAAGTCATATTTTTTGCTCTATTTTTCGGAATCGGTATAATTTTGATTCCAGAAGAAAAATCACGTTCAGTTAAGGCATTTTTCGATTCATTTAATTCAGTAATACTCAAACTAATAGATATAATAATGTTAGCATCTCCTTACGGAGTCTTTGCCCTATTAGCAGCACTTGTAGTTGAATCTCCAAGCCTTGATTTGTTTAAGGCTCTTGGAGCATATTCTTTAACTTTAGTTTTTGGATTAGCCTTAATGATTGTCATATATGTGCTAATTGTTAGAGTTTTTACTGGTGTAAGTCCGAAAAAGTTCATGAATGGTATAGCTCCGGCTCAACTCCTTGCTTTTTCAACAAGTTCAAGTGCAGCCACTTTACCTGTAACAATGGAAAGAGTTGAAAAACATTTAGGGGTCGACAAAGAGGTTTCAAGTTTTGTTCTCCCAATAGGAGCGACTATAAATATGGATGGAACGAGTTTATATCAAGCAGTTGCTGCTGTCTTTATAGCTCAAGCTTTTGGTTTAGAATTATCAATTGAAGTGCAATTAGGAATAATTTTAACCGCAACTTTAGCTTCAATCGGCGCTGCTGCTGTTCCAGGTGCAGGAATGGTTATGTTAGTTATAGTATTAGGTCAAGCAGGAATTCCAGAGGCTGGACTAGCACTTATATTTGCTGTTGACAGACCGCTAGATATGTGCAGAACTATTACAAATGTTACAGGTGATGCAGCTGTATCAATGCTAGTTGCAAAATCTGTGGGTAAACTGAAAAAATCCTAAAATTTTTATAATATAATCCTTGATAAAATTTCTTTATTTGGTATCTCACATTCATCAAATCTTTTAAAAACTAAATATCTAGTTTTCGCAACAATTCTATATAAGATATTGGATAATACATTAGGGGATATTTTCAAAAAATAATATATTATATTTTTTATTTCAAGATATTTTAATATTTCAAATACTGCTTTAGAATATAGATGAGGGGGAGTGTTTGGTAGATGAAAAATAACAGTATCAAAAGATTTTAAATTATTTTCAGATATAAAATTACTTCCAAAATCACCCTGTATTGGAGCGTAATAAAGTTTGTCTTTTTTATCATTGTCAATCGCATACCTAATCCAATAGTGACATAGTGGACAATGCCCATCATATAAAATTATTACTTTGTCTAAATTATTTAACATATTCTAATTGATCTACATCCACTTGTGTAGTGAATTTACCATAATTTACAATTGCTTTATTTTTTTTTATTGAGTCAATTGTACCTATGGATTTACTGTACTGAAGTCTAACATAATCACCAATCTTCAATGTAATATTTAACTTTTTAACCGCAACTATTAACGGTTTTTTTTTCTCATTTCTTATTGTTTGTATCTTTTTTTGTAACTCAATTTCTGTGGTTTTTTTTATTTTTTTTTGATTTTGTATTACTGCTGCTGATTTTTTATTTCGTTTTGCATTTTCTGATTCAATTAATTGAATTGCATCTGAAATCATTGGTCTTTTTTTATTGTTAGCAAAGTACTTCTCAGCAATTTGATCAATTTTATTCCCAAGTAAAATCATTTTTTTGTTATGATCATATAACTCTTGATAATTTGTTAATTTAATTTTAGTTTTTTGATTTAATTCAGCAAGTTTGTTTGATTCCTCTTCCGCTATTATCTCTTTTTTCTTTAAAGACAAACCTGTTTTAGCCATTGAATTTCTTTCCTTTTGAAGCTTAGCAATAGTTGCATCAAAACGTACTTTACCTCTTTCAATTTTCTTTTTTGCTTTATTTATTAAGCTGTATGGAAGTCCATTTTTTTGAGCTACTTCAAAAGTAAATGAGCTTCCTGCTTCTCCTAAAACTAATTTGTATATGGGTTCTAATGTATTACTGTCAAATTGCATATTTGCATTTGACATTGCAGGTAATTCACTTGCTAGAAGTTTAAGGTTGGAATAGTGGGTAGTGATTAGACCAAAAGATTCTCTGTTATAAAATTCTTCTAAAATTACCTCAGCTAAAGCCCCTCCTAACTCTGGATCAGATCCAGTTCCAAATTCATCGATCAAAAATAAAGTTTTTTTGTTACATTTTTTTAAAAAAGTCTTCATGTTCTTAAGTCTATAAGAATATGTACTTAGGTGATTTTCAATGGATTGGTTATCTCCTATATCTGTAAGTATTCTGTCAAAAAAACAAATTCTGCTTCGTTCATGTACTGGAATTAAAATACCACTTTGGATCATCAACTGGAGTAATCCTATGGTTTTAAGAGTAATACTTTTACCTCCAGCATTGGGACCAGAAATAACGATAACTTTATTTCTGTTATTTAAAGAAATATCTTGAGAATAAGTCCTAATTCCATTAATTTTATTGGATCTATACAATAAAGGGTGGTAAGCATCGAAAACTTCGATTTCTTGAATGTTTGAAATCTTAGGCATAACTCCATCGATTGCTTGAGCATAACGAGATCTCGAATAATATAAATCAATGTCAATCAAGTAGGTTTGGTATAACTTTAATAGGGGAAGAAAAGCTCTGAAATAGTCTGTTAGATAACTAAGTATTTTCTTTATTTCTTCATCCTCTTCAAAAAGTAAATTTTGAAGTTCTCTAGATAATTGAAATGTAGCTTCTGGTTCAATAAAAACGATACTTCCTGTTTTCGAACTCCCCATTATGCCTCCTTTAACTTTCCTTCTGTACATAGCCTTAACAGCAAGAACTCTTTTATTGTCAATAACTGATTCTCTTATTTCATCTAAAAATTCTAGATTATTATAATGGTTTAAGGATTTATTGAACGATTGACCTATTCGACTTCTGACTTCTTGTGATTTTTTTCTTAATAAATATAAATTTTCAGAAGCATTGTTGTTAATCTCTCCAAAACGATTAATAATATTATCAACTTCCTTTTTAATTTCTTTATTAATTTCAATGTTACCTCCTAAATCAAATAAATTGGGGTAATACGTTTTAAATTTTTTAAAAAAAACTAATAATTTATTTACTGTATCCGAGGTTGATGCAATATTTCTGAAAGATTCTATGTCAAGAACACTATTTTCAATTTTTAACAATTGAAAAGCGTTTACCAAAGATTCAAAACCATGATTTGGAATCCTGTTTTCATTTTCAAAAGATGATTTATATTCTGATGTTAGTAATAAGGATCTAATTTTATCTTGATTGTCATCAATAGGAACAGTATTTAAAATTTTATCCTTTCCCATTGGAGTGATGGCAAATTGAGATATTTGAATAAGTACTTCTGTAAACTCTAAATCTTCAAAAGTTTTAGTAGGGATATAGACCATTTGATTTTATTAAATTAGCCACAACAAAAGTAACAAAATCGTGGATCTGAATATACATCCTTCATGGGAAAATATAATTCTAAATGAAAATAAAAAGAAATACTTTCAATTCCTTGTTGAGGATATTGAATATAATTACCAAAAAAAAATCTGTTATCCTCCTTCAAATTTAATATTTAATGCTTTTAAAGTTTGTTCCTTATCTGCTTTAAAGGTCATTATACTTGGGCAAGATCCTTACCACGGAAAAAATCAAGCAAATGGCTTATCATTCTCAGTTCATAAAACAGAGAAAATCCCACCGTCACTAGTTAATATTTTTAGAGAAATTAAAGATGATTTGAAAATATCTCAACCTCAACATGGTGATTTAAATTGTTGGGGGAAACAAGGAGTTTTATTACTAAACTCGACTTTGACAGTTGAAAAAGATAAACCAGGAAGTCATCAAAAAAAAGGATGGGAAATTTTTACAGATAATATCATTAAGGAAGTATCATTAAATAAAAATAATATTGTTTTTATGCTCTGGGGTAACCATTCTAAAATTAAATCTAAATTAATTGATAAATCAAAACATCTGGTTTTAACTTCTGGGCACCCTTCTCCATTATCAGCAAATAGGGGGTATTGGTTTGGAAATAAACATTTTAGTAAAACAAATAAATATTTAATTACTAAAACAGGGAAGTCAATACTATGGGATGTAAATTAACCTCCTATACGCTTAACCTTGTGACCATTTTTAATTAAATAATTTATAATTTTATCTCTAAAATTTCCCTGAATTATTATTTCATTATTTTTAATGGATCCACCCGTTCCAATTGAAGTCTTAATATTCTTAGCAAGAGATTTTAATGATATAATATCTCCCTCAAACCCCTTAATTATTGTAACAATTTTTCCAGCTCTGCCTTTATTGGAAAAATGTGCTTCTAAATTTTGAGATTTTAATAAATTATCATTCAAAATATCTTCAAGAGGTTCAATATTAGGAGATAAATCTTCAAAATTAATATTCTTAAGGGATTCAAAACTATTTAGTGACTTTTTTGACATCAAAATATTTTAGTGAAAATTACAAATTATAGTTAAGTTTCATACATTTATAACATAGGATAAATTTTATTAATAAATTGAAATGTTACACAAATTTAAATGAATTTTTTAAGAGAAAATATATCAAAAACTAGGCTACTTGAGCTATATAGTTCATTAATTCTTCCACGAAAAATAGAAGAAAAGATGTTACTTTTATTAAGACAAGGTAAAGTTTCAAAATGGTTTGGAGGAATTGGTCAAGAAGCCATTTCGGTTGGGGTTACCTCTGCTCTGAAAGATGATGAGTATGTTTTACCTATGCATAGAAACTTAGGAGTTTTTACCACTAGAAATATTAAATTAAGAAAACTATTCGGTCAATGGCAAGGAAAACCATCCGGTTTTACAAAAGGAAGAGATAGAAGTTTTCACTTTGGAACTCAAGATTACAACATAGTAGGAATGATATCTCATTTAGGACCTCAGTTTGGTATTGCAAATGGTATAAGCCTGTCCAGTAAAATACGAAAAGATAAATCTGTCTGTGCAGTATTCACGGGTGAAGGTGGAACAAGTGAAGGGGATTTTCATGAAGCTTTAAATGTTGCCTCTGTATGGAGTTTACCTGTTTTATTTTGTGTTGAAAATAATGGATATGGCTTATCTACACCAACAAATGAACAATTTGTTTTAAAAGACATCTCCGAAAGGGGTAAAGCTTATTTAATGGAATCTTATACTATTGATGGTAATAATATATTAGAAGTTTATTCAAAAGTTGATAATATATTAAAAAGTCAACGTAAAAATCCCAGACCAGTCCTAATTGAATTTAAAACTTTTAGAATTAGAGGTCATGAAGAAGCTAGTGGAACTTCTTATGTTCCTGAAAACCTTATGACTGAATGGAAACTTAAAGATCCTATTTATAATTATGAAAACTTTTTGTTTAAAGAAGGTGTTTTGAATGAGGAAATCAAAAAAAAAATACATGTTAATATAGATAATGAAATTAAGTCAGAATGGGATATAGCAAATCATGCTTCAGAAGTTGAATCAAACATAAAAAATGAAATAGATGAGGTATACTCTCCAACATCAATTAAATTAGAAGTAAAAGCCAAACAGGAAGGCGTAAATAGAAGATTTGTTGACGTCATTTCGGATACGCATCATGAAGCAATGGAATTAAATGATGATCTGGTTATTATGGGGCAGGATATTGCAGAATATGGAGGGGTATTTAAAATAACAGAAGGTCTTTTAAAAAAGTATGGAAAAGATCGAGTTAGAAATACACCTATATGCGAATCAGTAATTATTTCTACAGCATACGGCTTAGCAATCAAAGGTCATAAATCAATTGTTGAAATGCAATTTGCAGATTTTGTTTCAAGTGGTTTTACACCTGTAGTTAACCTTTTAGCAAAATCTTATTACAGGTGGGGTCAAACTGCCAATGTTGTTATTAGGATGCCTTGTGGAGGTGGAGTAGGAGCGGGTCCATTTCATTCACAAAGTAACGAATCCTGGTTTACAACAGTTCCAGGTCTTAAAGTTGTATACCCCGCTTTTCCTTATGAGGCTAAAGGGTTATTACATACGGCAATAGAAGATCCAAATCCAGTATTATATTTTGAACATAAAAAACTTTACCGGTCTATTGAAGAATCTGTTCCAAATGAAAAATACTCTTTGGAATTTGGGAAAGCCTCAATAAGAAAAAAAGGTACTGAACTTGTTATAATCTCCTACGGTCTTGGAGTACATTGGGCTATTGAGGAAGCAAATAAATATCCTGATGAAAAAATATCCGTAGTTGATTTAAATACACTTGTTCCTTGGGATAAAATTACAGTTTTTGAAATAGTTAAAAAATGCAATAAAGTTATTCTACTTCAAGAAGACAGTACGTTTGGAGGTTATATGGGAGAAATCTCTGCACAAATAGCAGAAGAATGTTTTGAACACCTTGATGGACCAATAATGAGAGTGGGATCTTTAAATACACCAATACCGTTTGCCGCAAAACTTGAAAAACAGTATTTACCACAACAAAGGTTAAACGAAAAGGTAATTGAACTATTAAATTATTAATTATCTCTTTTTTCAAAGTTTTCATTTTTTTTATCATTTACTCTCCTAAAAATTAGGACAATTATTAAAATTGCTAATAAAGAATAAAAGATAAACGGAATTATGATTAAAAGTTTCAAAATCAAATTTTTATTTAGCAGTCACAGCAGTTCCATATGCTAAGATTTCAGAGGCACCTTGCATAACCATTGAAGTGGATATTCTAACATTAACAATGGCATTAGCACCCATTTTTACTGCGTCCTCTTTCATTCTAGTTATAGCTTGCTCACGTGAATCTGCTTGTAATTTTGTGTACTCTGAAATTTCTCCACCGATAAGATTTTTTAAACCTGCAAATATATCAGAGCCAATATTTCGAGCTCTAACTGTACTTCCACGTGCAATTCCGTATACTTTTGAAATATTTAAATTAGGTATGTCAGGAGTAGTAACAATTATCATTTTAAAAGATTTTTATCTATGTTAGGGAAAAGTTTTAGTGCATTCTCAAAATACAAAGGTTTTAAAACTGAGTCTGGTAAAGAGAGACCATACATCTTCCAATGAGCATGTCGCTTTCTGTAATAGTCAAAATATTCATCATCAGTCTCTAATACTCTAAAATAAGTATAATATTCTGATACATTGTAAGAATCCTTTCCAAAAAGAATACGGTTTTTATATTTAATCAGAAAGTTTCTAGCTCTTTTTGGCTGCCTCCCTAATTCAGCAAGAACAGCACCAATTTCAGTCATAACATTTTTATACTTATCTAAATGATCAGATAAAGCATCTAGATCATTGGCCATCCATCCCATATGAGCATTTATAAAAGTTGTACCAGGGTGTTTTCTAAAAATATCGTGTTGTTCAGATATTATAGTGTCAAATGAAGGATATTTAGATGAATCTCCACGATAACGACTCGGTTTTTGTCTTAATTCGAGCCATCTTTCATTGTATTTATCTTTATCTAGCCAGAATGCTTCGGGTTCACCACTATGGATTAATACCGGGATATTTAACTTCCCACATAGACTCCAAATAGGATCTAATCTTGGATCATTAACTTTAATCCTATTTCCACTGGAATCCATATCTGTCAAACCCAAAGATTTGTAGACTTTTAAGCCTATAACACCAGCATTTACGGCATCTTGAATTATTTTAGTGGTGTTTGATTGAAAATCAGATTCATCAATTTTTTCAAAATCTATATTCACGAATAAACCAAATCGAGTAGGGGCAAATTCATTAATGTTTTTTAAAGATTTTTCTAAATATAATCCCCTAAAACCACTTAGATTTACCATAAATGCCATATTTAAACCATCCATTTCAGAGACAAGATCATCAAGATTTTTTATTGGCATATCAAATTGATGATTATGAACATCTATAAATGGATATTTAGATTTTTTTAATAATGTTTCATTTACATTTAAAGTTGAGATGGGGGAATAATCCTCAATATCCATTAAATTATGTTTTATTTGTATGTAGGAAACTGAAAAATATGTTATTGCAGTAACTATAAGTATGAATAAAACTGTTTTGATTAAGTTTTTTAGGGTAATCCAAATCATATTAAAACAATTAATTGTTTATTTAATCTAAAGGTATAAGAACTAATGTTGAATCCCAACGAATTCTCAGAGCAGTACCAAGATTATCATCAATAAAATCAATGGTTAACTGTTCAATCATTTCAGTCATTTGTTTTGATGAAACGTTAATTGAAATAAGATCATTATTATAGTCTGGTTCAATATAACCAAAAGCACCAGCATCAGTATTTAAAGTAACTTTCCATGAATCTTTAGATGGAACAGCATACATTCTATATTTACCTGGCTCAATCATACGTCCTGCAAATGAAATTGATTCATTTGTTTCAAAAGTTGTTGCAAAATTTGCACCAAGTCTCCAATAATTATTAAATGGAACTAAAGCTTTTTCTGAAGATTCACCAAAGATTAATCTTTCTTTTTTAAAAGGTCTGCTATAATCGACTTCCATGATCAAAGTATCTTTATTTAATTTCGAAGATCCTCGTGGACTAGAGGGATTAATGAATGAAACGTAAGCACCCCAAAACAATAATACAACTATTAATAAACCAATTACTTTTAAAATATTTGATATTTTCATAATTTATTTTTTTACAATTTACATATTATTTAAGAGGGTAATGATATATGAGACAATAAATCCTATTTTACATAATATAAATTATAGACTATTTAAATGAATCGCTCATATCATATAAATAGTACTATATTTAAGCATAAATCATACAATGAAGGATGATAAATTAGGATTTTGGTCTAGCACTTCCCTAGTTATTGGAAATATGGTTGGCTCTGGTATATTCTTACTTCCTGCATCCTTAGCTATATATGGTACAATAAGTATAATTGGTTGGCTGTTTTCATCTGTAGGTGCTATTTTATTAGCATTAGTATTCGGAGAATTATCTAAAATTTCAAATAAAAATCCTGGTGGACCGTATTATTACACAAGGAAATCATTTGGCGATTTACCTGCATTTGTTGTTGCTTGGGGATATTGGATTTCTATTTGGTGTACAAATGCAGCTATTACTGTTGCATTACTTGGATATTTAGGTGTATTATTTCCAGAACTTAACTCCAATCCAATGTTATCAATTTGTACAGGATTATTTTTTATTTGGTTTTTTACATGGATAAATTCAAGAAAAATAAGCACTATTGGTCTTGTTCAGACTGTTACAACTGTACTAAAAATTATCCCAATAGTCATTATAGGCTTTATCGGTTTATTTTATATTGATTTTAGTAATTTTTATCCTTTTAATGCCTCAGATCAATCTGATTTTGAAGCTATAACTGCAACAACAACTTTAACTTTTTTCGCCTTTTTAGGCATGGAAAGTGCGACTATACCTAGTGATAAAGTTAATAATGCAAGTCAAACAATCAAAAAAGCTACTATTTATGGTACATTATTTACCATAATTATATATCTAATGAGTACTATCTCTATAATGGGATTAATACCTCTTGATGATTTAGCTAATTCAAATGCTCCTTTTGCTGATGCTGCAGAAATAATTTCAGGTAGTTTTTCTAGAAAAATTGTTGCTATTGGCGCGGTTATCGCTACCATGGGTGCTTTAAATGGGTGGATCCTTATTCAAGGACAGATTCCAATGTCAGCTTCTATTGACAGGTTGTTTCCTAAGATATTTGGGAAGAGAAACAGTAACAACTCCCCTATTTCAGGAATTATAATCTCCAGTATTTTAATCTCATTTCTTTTACTTTTTAACTTCTCTAAAACTTTGGTTGAAGCCTTCACCTTCATGATTAAATTATCTACTTTATCTGTTATAACTCCATATTTATTTTCCACAGCTTGTCTGGCTCTTTTATCAAAGACCAATAATTTTAGACTAATAATTTCTTTTTTAGCATTTATTTTTTCAATTTGGATAATAATTGGTTGTGGAATTGAAACTGTAACCTTAGGTTTTATTATGTTACTAACTGGTATTCCTTTTTATTTTTGGTTGAAAAGGAAATAAACAATTAAAAGAAAATGGAAAAATACTACATAAACCCAAATATTGAAGAAGCTGAAACCTTACCATCCTCTTTTTACAGAAGTAAAAAGGTTTTCAAAAAAGTCAAAAAAAATATTTTTCTAAAAGCTTGGCATTTTGTTGGAGATGAAAATAGCCTAATCCCTTTAAGTAAAAGTGCTTATCCATTCATATTGTTGGATAATTTCTTGAGTGAACCCATGGTTTTAGTCAGAGATAATAACGATGAAATAAAGTGTTTTTCTAATGTCTGCACCCACAGGGGGAACATCGTAATTAGTGATCCTGGTAAGTATAAGAGTTTAACATGTGGCTATCATGGAAGAAAATTTGATTTAAATGGAAAATTTAAATCAATGCCAGAGTTTCAAAAAACAAAAGATTTTCCAAGAGCCTGTGATCATTTAAATGAATTTAAGATAGAAAAGTTAGGTCCATTTTTATTTGCAGGGATTAATCCAAAATTTGAGATTAATGACACCATTAAAATTATGAACGAAAGAATTGGTTTTCTCCCCATTAATCAATTCAAGTTAGATGAGAATAAAAGCAAGGATTACCTAGTTAATTCAAATTGGGCACTTTATTGTGATAATTTTTTAGAGGGATTCCACATCCCGTTTGTTCATAATGATCTTAACGATGTACTAGACTATGGAGAATATGAAACAGTAGTATATGATAAAATGAATCTTCAAATTGGCTATACAGACTCCAGTGAAGAAGTTTTTGATTTACCCAAAAATCATCCTGATTATGGTAAAAATGTTGCAGCATATTACTATTGGATTTTTCCAAACCTTATGTTTAACTTTTATCCCTGGGGGTTATCAGTTAATATTGTTAAACCTCTATCGATTAAGCAAACAAGAGTTTCTTTTAAATCGTATGTTTATGATGAGTCTAAATTAAGTAATGGTGCTGGAGCAATTTTAGATAAGGTAGAAAGAGAGGATGAGTTTGTAGTTGAAGGAGTTCAAAAAGGAATTAATTCCTCATTTTATAAATCAGGTCGCTTCTCTCCTACTAGAGAAAAGGGAGTACATCATTTTCACAAACTACTTTCAGATTTTATAAATTAAAAATCTCTGATTTAAAGCAAGTATATATTTGTGTGAACAAAATACCTTATAATCTTTTTCAGGGTTTTAGATTTATAAACTATAACCTATTATTTGGATGGTATTGGATCAATATAATTATCATAGTTTGTGAAATGGCTTGATCTCATAATAAAAACATAATTTTCGAAAAAATTTATGATTTTCAGTTTTAAAAAATTTACGTTTATGATAATTTATATACAAATAAGCGCCTAATTCTTCTTAATTTCTTATTCTCTTTACTAAATAATACAATCCTCCGGATGACCACAAAGCCCATAATACCAATACAGGCTGAAAAAACAAACGTAATAGACGTCTGGTATCTGTATTTAAACCAAAAGCATTTATATTGTTTACATATTGATTGATATTCCCTGGAAAAATTAAAATGTAAAAAATTGCTAAACTAATACCGGTCATTACTTTTAATTTTCTACCTAGGACCATTAAAACACCAAAAATAATTTCTGCAATCCCGGATGCAAGAATCACAAAATCCATTAAATTTTCTTTGCTAGTTATCCAAGTAGGTACCTGTGCTTGAAATTCAATTCTACTAAAAGTTAAATGTCCAAGACCTATATAAATCATTATTATGCCTAAAAGAACTCTTAAATCATTTTGTAAGATGGTTGTTTTTATTTCCATATTTTTATAAATATAAAAAATCATACTCTAATGAAGAACTATTTTGCATCACTACTACTCTACTCTTCTATTGTTTTTTGTTCGTTTGGTCAAATTGAAGAAAGTCAATCAATTGATGATATTTTCATAGAATGGAATAAACCAGACACTCCAGGAGCTGCATTAGGAATTGTTAAAGATGGTAATCTTATTTATTCTAATGGATATGGGATTGGAGACTTAGAGCATAATATAAAAATAACATCTTCTTCAGTTTTTTATATTGGTTCAGTTTCAAAACAATTTGTAACATTTAGTATATTACTACTTGAAGAACAAGGAAAATTAAATCTTGATGATAAAATTCAAAAATACTTGCCAGATTTTCCAGAATACGATAGCCCTTTAACTATTCGGCATTTTATTCATCATACCAGCGGTGTTCGTGACTATTTGACTTTAATGTATTTAAGAGGTAGAAGCTATTTAGATAAAACAGATAAAAATGAAGTTTATGAACTTATAAAAAAACAAAAAGAATTAAACTTCTCACCAGGAGAAAAATATCTGTATAGTAACTCTTGTTATTTTATGCTTGCAATGATAATTGAAAAAGCAGCTGGTCAGTCCTTGAAAATTTTTGCACACGAGAATATTTTTGAGCCTTTAGGAATGAAAAATTCACTTTTTTATGACGACAATACAGATCTTATTAAAAACAGGGTGTTTAGTTATAAAAAGAGAAGTAACAAAGAAGGTTTTGATAATTTAATCATGAGATTTGATCTTGTTGGTTCTGGAGGAGTATACTCTAATATAGAAGACTTGTTTTTATGGGATCAGAATTTTTATAATAACAAACTCGGTAAAGGAGGGCAAAAGATTATCAATAAAATGCACAAAGAAGGTCTATTAAATAATGGCGAAAGCAGTGGTTATGCGTTTGCTTTAAATAATGGAGTTTACAGGGGATTAAAAACAGTTAGTCACGCAGGATCACTAGCTGGATATCGGGCTCAATTAATGCGATTCCCAGAGGAAAAAACTTCTATAATTATACTTGCGAACAGAGGGGATTCAAGTCCAACAGTCAAATCACTTCAGATAGCTGACATAATGCTTAAAAATGAATTTTCCGAAGAACCTCAAAATAAAGAAGAGAATACAGGACAAAGCAATAAGAATAAATCAAAAAAGCTTTTACTAAATCAATCTATCAGTAATTTACAAGATTATACAGGAAATTTTTACAGTGAAGAGTTGGATTTTAATTACTTGGTAATCCTTAAAGATGGACAGTTGAAAGTTAAAATTGCAGAT
Source organism: Candidatus Marivariicella sp. (assembly GCF_983056325.1). Taxonomy (NCBI): domain Bacteria; kingdom Pseudomonadati; phylum Bacteroidota; class Flavobacteriia; order Flavobacteriales; family Flavobacteriaceae; genus Candidatus Marivariicella; species Candidatus Marivariicella sp. The sequence goes on from NZ_CEZOWA010000016.1 coordinate 23,478, forward strand.
TACAAAGCACAAGATCTTATAAAATTTGGCATTGATAAATTTACGATAGATAATGGTTTAATTCATTTTAACAGAGAAAATAAAGTAATTGTGGGTTTTGAACTTGATGCAGGAAGAGTTTCTAATTTAAAATTTGAAAAAAAATATAATTAAAAATGCCAGGAGTTTCTGTAAGGTGATATATCACATATTCATAACTATAACCATTAAAGGTGTTCGTTGAGGTTTCATGAGCTACATTTTTACATGAAATAGCCAATGAAACAAATAATTGTAGAAGAAATAACTTTTTCATTATGTTGATTCATAATTTGTGAATATAAATAATATCTTCAACTTCTTCTATTAGTGATATAATATAAATACAGAAAATATTTATTTAACAATAAAATCAAAATAAGTATTAGGAAAAGGTTCATTTAATAATGTAAAATGCCACCATTCTTTTTCGTAAGGAATAA
>NZ_CEZOWA010000016.1:23948-52058 GCF_983056325.1 Candidatus Marivariicella sp.
TTTCTATTATGTTTTTGATTATCGGATAATGCTTGAAAATTATAATTTGACAAATCACCAAAATAGTCCCACTCCCCTCCCATATCAACTTCTTTTCCTTTATTCTTTCCACTCAAGAAAATAAGTGTTAGGTCAACAGTACTTCCTCTGCTGTGTCCACTCTTTGATGAAATAAATCCAAGGTCAAAAAGAGAGTTTTTGTTTAATTCAGGGTAGTATTTTATTTTATTAATTGTATCCGAAGTAACTTTAGACCAACGGATAAAATGATTTACAGCAGTTTGTGGACGATAACTATCAAAAATTTTAATTCCTAAACCATAAGACTTTAAGATACTTTGAGCTTTTTTTAAGCCAATTGAAAGCTCAATAGTGCCTAAAGCTGTTTCTGAATAGTATCCATCAACGGGTTTACCCATAAAGTTTTCTGAAGTTCCATATCTAAGATCAAAAACTATAGAGGGTATTTCTTTATTTAATTTGACAAACCCTTTTTGAACTTTTTGAGATTTAACTTGTATCGACAAAAACAAAAAAAGAACCATGAACTTATTCATTTGCTTTTTCTTACACCCCATTTTTGTCTTGAAGAAGATGATGATGTATCATTACAAAATTGAAGACTTAAATTACGAATTAAGTGAACAGGATTACCCCCACCACCTTCTCTATAACTATCAGAGACTGTTAAACAGAGATTGAAATTAGTCAACGGTTGTATTTTGCCATCATTTTGAAGAATAAACTTTTGTTTTTCGTTTCCATCACAAGTTTTTAAATTCAAATTTGACAAATCTTCAATTTTTTCTGCCTCCATACAAACATTAAAAAAAGGAATATAAAATTCATTTTCATCTATTTTAACTCGATCAAAACCTTGATCTATAGAAATTTGTCCTTGATACGAATAGCATGAATGTGTTTGCAATCCCTTATCAATATCAGCGTTAGTTTTTGATCCCACTATATCAATGCAAAAGCCTCTTGAATCATTCAAGGAATCTAAAAGATAAACTTCAACAGTTTCAGGACTTAATAAAGTTTGTTCACTAAAGTTTTCAGATGAATTGTTGCAAGCAATGAATAAACTGATTGTGGCGAATACTTTTATAATTCTTTTCATCAATAAATAAATTTATAAATATTAAATATCATATAGATTAATGAGTCTTGTCTAATTCTTTGTAAAGCTGACTTTTAATATTTTTAAAACTCAATATTCCTTTTTCAAGTCGATATTTTTCTATAGAAATTGTTTCTATTTTAAATCCAATTATATTAAAAAGCTCCTGACTGTCGTATAATTTATTAAAATTTGTTTTTAAATTATTTGGGATTTTTAGACCATCAAGTCCATTAATTCCTGCAATCTCTGGATAATTTAAGTTTTTAGTTAGAAAGGGCTCTATTCTGTTATCGTATTGAGCTTGTGCATAATCCCAAATAACTTCAGCTCTTTTTTTAATTAGATCGTATTTCTTAAGTGCTTGCTTTAATGAATCATTCTTGATTTTATTAATATAATCTAGATTGATAAACTCTTCAGTAACTGGAAGTGTATAAGCTTCAACTCCATAGGTCTGAGTAATGACCTCTAAGTTGTTTTTTAAAACATTAATAGAATCTTTTTGTTGACTCCCCAAAATATTGATCATTCTTGAAAGCCTATCTAATTGCCAATCAAATACTTCAATTTTTGTATCCTGATATTTTAAAACCGATTCAAACTCCTTATGCATTTCAACAACATATTCCCGAATTTCATTTTGCTCAAGTCTATTTGTGTTCCAATTGTCAATGGCAAGAGCTATTAATATTCCTAGGGTGACAAGCAAAATCTCCATTGATATTGAGACTAGACTAAAACTTCTTTTTTTCTTTATAAATGATGTATTTACTTTATTTGATATGCGCATAAATATTAATTATATTAAATATACCATTTCATCTTCTAACATATCCACCAATAGATTCTCTATATTCAATTATAAAACCATTTTCAGAGGTCCATTTTTTAAATTCATCAGTTGGGTTACCAAGAGTAATAAATGATTCAATTTCGAATACTTTAAAAAACTTGTCAAAATTTGGGCCATTTATAAAATCTATTCCATGTTGAATTCCATCTTGACTATTGTTATATCGCTCAAGTAAAGTTACTTTTTTACCATCGTCTGAAATAAAATAACCGTAAACACTTGACGGCTCTCTTTCAACAATAAAATCAGATAAATATTGAGTGAATTCTTCAACATCATTTCTAGAATTATCTTTAGTGTTTAGTTCTAAAATAAAGATAATTTCATTAGAATCCTGGTTATTTAAAACACTTAATTCTTTTTTAGTCTCGTTTTTACAACTAAATAATGTAATTAGTACTATCCCCATATTTATTAATACTCTATTCATTGTGTTTGTTTTTTTGCTTAAATATAATAATATATTATATTTTTGTGAAAATTACAGTATGAAAACCTATAGTTTAGAACAGATATCTGAGTTTGTATCCGGTAAGATTCAAAATAAAAAAAACATATTTTTCAGTGGGTTGAATGACTTAAAAAATGCAAATGAAGATGAAGTAACTTTTATTGGAAGTCGTAAATTTTTAAAATATTGGAATAATTCAAAAGCTGGAGCTGTAATTGTTAACGAGTCTATAAAAATTGAAGGTATAGACAGACCTATTATTAAAGTAAAAGACGCAGATATAGCAATGGCTAAATTATTAGAGATTTTTTCTCCTAAAAATGGACCTGTATTTGAACAGGATATTCACTCTTCTTCAAATATTCATCCTACCGCAAAATTAGGAAGCAATGTGAAAATAGGTGCTTTTTGTTATATAGGGAAGGGAGTAGTTATTGGCTCTGGTAGTACATTATATTCAAATGTTAGTGTTTTTGATAATACAATTATAGGTGATAGTTGTGTTGTATGGTCTGGAACCGTAATAAGAGAAAATACTGTTATTGGAAACCAGTGCATATTTCACAACAATGCTAGTATAGGCTCAGACGGTTTTGGTTTCAGACCTGCTCCAGACGGATCTGGACTTGTTAAAATTCCACATATTGGAAACGTAGTTATTGGAAATAATGTTGAAATTGGAGCAAATACTTGCGTTGATAAAGCTAAATTCAATAGTACTATAATTGGTGATGGATGCAAAATAGATAATCTTGTTCAAATTGCACATAATTGTATACTGGGAAAATCTTGTGTCATGTCAGGAAGTTCTGGTCTAGCTGGATCAGTAATTTTAGGAGATGGAGTTATGATTGGTGGTGGTGCTAAAATAAAGGATCATGTAACTCTCGGTTCAGGCGTTAGTGTTGGAGCTTGCTCAGGGGTTATTTCAGATTTTTCAGATGGAAAGTCAATACTTGGGTATCCCGCTTCAGAATCAAGAGATACTTTGAAACAATGGGTTGCATTAAAAAAATTAGTTAAAAGCTAAATATTTTCATTTATTAAGCATTCTACATCATTGTGAAGCCATAAAAAAGAGGCTGGGCAATTAGTGGATATTTCTCCTGACAACAAATCTTTTATAGCATTTTGTTTTCCTTCTCCAGAAACCAATATAATTACTTTTTTAGATGATAGTATTTGATTAATACTTAATGTAAATCCGCTTATATATTTAGTATTATGCTTTGATACCATTTCATGGTTTTGTGACTCCTTTGAAAGTTTGGCAACATATGGTTTTATATGAAAAGGAGCCCCAGGTTCTATAAAACCTAAGTGACCGTTTTTTCCAAGTCCAAGTATGCAAATATCAATTGATCCTAATGCTCTAATTTCATTATAAATTCTTAAACATTCTGCTTCTGGATTACTAGTATTTGCATTAAATGAAATATACCTATCCATACTAATACCCAGAGGAAGTAAAATATTAAATCGAATATATTTTTCACAAAAACCTAAATTTTCAGAATCAGAATTCAATATCCAATCATCTAATTTTAATACTTTAATCTTAGAAAAAAAATTAGTATTGGATATAAAATACTTTTTGAATTCCTTGTACAATCCTAAAGTAGAATTTCCAGTTGCAACTGATAATAATGAATTAGGTTTTTTTTTAATAAAATCAACACAGATTTGAGATCCATAAGAGCTCATTAAAGAATAATCATTAAATCTGTTAATTTTCATTTTTTAATCAATTCTTAGATTTAAATTTTCTTAAAAAACCCAATGGATCTTTTTCCTTATAGTTTGAAGCAAACAAAAGAGCATTATATAAATTAACTGTTTTTCCTGATCTTGAAAATGAATTGGGATCTAAAATATCGTCTGATTTAGGTTTTTTTAATGTTTTATTCATGTCAACACCCGATGACATTAATATGTGCTTAATTGATGAAGCTGATAATTTTGGATAGAATGATCTTAAAACTACTGCAACACCTGTAACATTTGGAGCTGCCATTGATGTGCCATTTAGATATTCAAACTTACCGTCTAAAACTGAAGAATAAATCTGAAAACCAGGGGCAAATAAATCTACGTTTTTAGAACCGAAGTTTGAAAAATATGCAACTTGACCTGAATCAAAGCTATAGGAAGAAGCTCCAACCGTAATAAGATTATTCAAGAACTCATTTCCATCTTTTTGATCCGTAGGGTAAGATTCATTTTCAATTAGATCAATATTATTTGAATCGTTTCCCGCGGCGTTAACAATTAAAACGTCTCTTTCCTCAGCATACTTCATAGCATCAATGACCCAATCAGAGTGAGGAGAATATTTTTTCCCAAAGCTAAAATTAATAATTGTAGCTCCATTATCTACGGCGTATCTAATTGATAAAGCAACATCTTTATCGTACTCATCCCCATCAGGAACACACCTAATAGGCATAATTATTGCACTCTTAGAAATACTTCTTACTATACCACCCACATGAGTGCCATGCTTATTTCTATCTAAAACGTCTGAATTTCCATAATTACTATCACTGAAGTCATCTGGGTCATCTCCAACTACTTCCCTACCGTTAAAATTAATATTATTGTGAAAGTTATTACTTGATTGATAATATTCCGAAGCTTCTGATAAACTTTGCAAAGACCAACTGTTAGATTTTGCAAATTCTAAAAATCTGATTGCTTCTTCTATTTTAATGGTTTTAATCGGTATATCTTTTGCTTCAACAATAGTAAATTTTTCCTTCCCTAAAGTTGAAGAAATTAAACTGTCAGATTTGAATAACATCCCATAAAGATATTTTACCCTACTTATTGTTTCATTATTTTTACTTATGGCTTCATCAATTTCTTTTTTGTAGACTTTACTCATAGGATCTTCCAAACTGGTTTTTTTGAATAATCTCACATATTCTAGGTTCTCCTTATTTGAATCTCCCAAGAAATTCCATCCATTAATATCATCTACATAACCATTTTTATCATCGTCAATTTTGTTATTTGGAATCTCGTCAGAATTATTCCATATATATGGTGACAAATACGGATGACCAATTTCAACACCCGAATCAATAATTGCAACTATAACACTTTTGCCTTTCTGATTTTTAATCAGTTCATTATTTGCTTTTAAAATGCTCATTCCGGGAATCATATCAGAATTAATATCTAACAAAGACCAATTTTCTTTAATATTATCATCAATTGATTCAGGTTTATTAAATTCATTTACATTAAAAGATATTGGTTGTCCAATAAACTTAAATGAAGAACAACTTGCGGTTATAATTAAGATAGTTATGAGTAAAATCTTTTTCATGCTTTATATTTTTTCATTAAATGTGAATACTTTTTCAAGTTTTAAAATTGTAAATCGTCCAAAAATAAGACCAATTATTAGTAATAAAAAAGAAAAAAAATAATTTCCTATTACGAGGTGTCCAACACTAAACAGAGTACTGTTTAGGAACAAAACACCAAAAACAAAACCAATCCAACTATTTATTATTTCATCACTAGAATTGTCAAAACTCTTGATTTGACTTGAGATAGGGCCCCAAAAACCTCTAGGTCTTATTTTTTTATAAAATTTAACTAAATGCTCTCTATCAGTAGGTTTTGTTAAAAAAGTTACACCCAAGCTTAAAGCTGTTGAAATAATTAGAATTAAAGTAGCTCTAATTAATGAATATTCATCTTCGTAGATAATTGATAGTTTATTGTAGAGTATCTCATTAATTAATCCCATTTTAAAAATAGCAGTAAATATGATCATACCATTAGCTAGTAAAAGTGCAGAAATCATACTTGTTATTTCAGACCAAGCATTAATCCTCCACCAATACCATCTTAACATTCCTATAATAGCTACCCCGGACATAACCTCTATTATATATATCCAAGCATTGGAAATACTATCCATTTGCCAGGCTACGAAACCTGAAATAATTAAAAGTAAAACAATACTAATTCTTGATATTAACAGGTAGTGTTTATCACTTGCATTTTTATAAATAAATCTTTTATATATATCATTAACCATATATGATGATCCCCAACACAAATGTGTATCAACTGTACTCATAAAAGCAGCCATAAAAGCAGCTACTAAAAGACCCTTAAGACCAGCAGGAAGAACTTTAACAATCATTAGTGGGTAAGCTAACTCTGGATCAGCAATTAATTCTGGAGATGCAGTTGAAAAAGGAAGAAGTATTATAGATCCTAAACCAACAACTATCCAAGGCCAGGTTAGTATCACTATTCCAGCAACAGCAAACCATAAAGATGCTTTAATTGCATGTTTTTCATTTTTAGCAGAAAACAATCTCTGAACTATGAAACCGTCTCCTTGAGCTTGACCAAGCCATAAAACTCCAATTAAACACAAAAAGGAAATCATTTCTATCGGACCGATATTTGATAGATTTGGCATCATATCTAAAATAGCAGAGGGAGATTCCGTTGATTCAATAATTTTATTAGATAGTTCTTTTGGACCTCCTACATTAAATAAAATAATGATTGCTAAAATAATTGTACTAATTGTTCCAACGGTAAAATGAAACATATCAAGTATAACAACACCTTTAATTCCTGAGATTAAAGTATGAATTAGTGCAAATGTCAAGGTGATTAACAATGCAAATTCTGCACTCCATCCCAACATAACATTTGAGAACTTTAACATTGCCAATATTACCCAACCCAAAGTAATGCAGTTTTTAAAAATTCCATAAAAACCTGCCGTAAAACCTCTGAGTATTGATGCAGTTCTCCCATTGTATCTAAGTTCAATTATTTCGGCATCAGTAATAATTTCTGCACGTCTCCAATTCTTAGCATAAAAAAATACCATCATAATAATTCCTGTTCCCAGATACCACCATAACCAGTTACTGTAAATACCTTTAGTTCTCACTAGAGCTGTAACTGCGAGTGGAGCATCGGTTGCGAACCATGTTGCTGCAATAGATGTTCCCAGTAACCACCAAGGAAGACTTCTCCCTGCAACAAAAAAATCAGTTATGTTAGTATTTTTATGTTTCACCAAAAAAATACCTATAAAAAGTGAAATAAATAAATAAATAAAAATTACAATCCAGTCTAGTAATTCTAGGTTCATAGTTATTTCTATTTAAGTGTAGGTAAAACATCTTTTTGAAGTTTTAACATTTCATTACACATGTCTACTGCATTTCTATATGAATTTACAGTAGGCTCAATGAGAATTGCCTGCAGGAGTTTATCTTTAGATTCTTCACTGTAAGCATCAACAAGAAGCTTGTGAATACTTGCATGAAGTCTAATTGTTGCAGCTATAGCCTCCGGAATTGGATCCATACTAATTGCCTTTACTCCTTCTCCATCACAATAAGCAGGAACTTCAACAACCATGTCATAAGGTAAATTTGGTATCGCCCCATTATTAGTGACATTGACAGCCTCAAGCCATTTTTTTTCATTTGACACAACTGACTCCATTATCAAAGTGGCTATTTCTCCTGAACTTTTAAAGCTTCCATCTTCATTTTCTAATTTAATTTCCTCTACAGAACCAACAGGAAGTAGTTTTTTAGTCCAATCCTTTTTCCATTCTCTATTAAAATTGACCTTATCAACTGTATAAACTCCTTCTGGTATTTGTTTATTCTCCCATGGATGTCCATCAAAAGGATCATAAAAAAATTGTAATTGAGGAATGACAAATTCTTCAGCCCATCTGACATATTCACCATAATGATTTGATGCCGGAGAAGGCCATTGACCAAATCTTCGAAATAATATTCTTCCTAATGCTAGTTCATGCCACTTCGCAATCCAATCCCCATCTTTTTCAATAGCTTTTAATTTTGGATAAAGGTCTTTCCCTGTTGATTTCTGCTTAATTTCTTGAAACCAGCTAAAATGATTCATACCACATGCTTTTGTTTGAAGATCTGATAGAGGAATATCTAGTAGTTCCGAAAGCTGCTTTCTTCCCATAAAGACACCATGGCATAGTCCAACAGTTTTGATTTTTGTTAATCGAGTTACTGCTTCACATATTTTGTGTTCAGGATTTGAAAAATTTAAAAGCATTGAATTCGGACATAAACTTTCCATATCCTTAGCTAAATCAACTATTATTTTAATATTTCTTAGTGCATGAAATAATGATCCTACCCCCCCATTTTCTCCATAAACTTGTTTAAATCCGAATTTTCTGGGTATGTGAAAATCCTGAGACCAAAATATATTTCTATCTTTTTCTAGCGCACAAATAACAAAATCTGAATTACGAATTGCTTCTTCTTTATTGTCAGTTTTAATAATTTTAACGTTACGATTTAGTTTATCATTCACATATTCTGCATGTTTAAACACATGATCTAAGTGAGATAGTTCGATGTCCATCAAGTAGATCTCTAAACCTTGTTTGCAAAGCTTATCACTTAACAATATGTCTTGAACTATTATTGGACCAAACTGTATACTTCCAGCACCTATATATGCAATTTTTTTCATACTAATTTAAAATAAGACCTTTTGAGAAATTTAATAATTTTTCTTTTTCTACAATAGATAAATTAATTGGTAATTGAGCCAAACCTATAATTCTTCTAATTATCTCGATTCCAGTATAATTATTAATCAATTCAACATCCACACTACCAGAATAATAGCTAATTATATCAGGCAAATATTTTTTTTCTTGAGTAGCAATAATAATATGAGCTATAAAAACTCCTAAATCAAATTCTAAATCTCCTAGAAAACTAAATTCAGGATCTATTACATATATTTCTTCTTTATTTCTTATCCAACTACCTGGATAAAAATCACCATGTAATAAAGTTTCACCGGTATCAAGGTATCTTTCACCTATAGTTTTCGATTTATTTATTAGAGAAATGTCTTTTATAAATAAGTGTGCTAAATTTTCTAAGCCTGGCTGGATTGAATTTAAGGAAAAACCATTTTCTTTAACGAAGGGTAATATAAATATGTGTTGATGATTCAATTTCTTAAGCTCACTGTTTTTAGGATAATTAACATCATATTTAGATGAATGTATATCGTTCAAAACTTTAGTAAGCTTAATTATTGAAGAATTACTTATTTTTTTTCTTGAATAAATCGTCGAAAAATCTTCTAGGGAACCCAAGTCTTCTTGAATCATAAAATAATCCTGTTTACAATAATTTAATATTTTAGGGAAATTATAATTACTTTCAATGTTGATAGATTTATAAAAATTGTACTCTACATCTATTCTATTAATAGGAGCCAGAATATCTTGATATTTTTGAATATATGGTCTTGATTGTTTGAATATAAAAGATCGATGATTTGTTTTCACTCTTAAAACTACATTCATATTCCCCTCACCAGCCTTAGTTACCTCTTTAATGATCTCTTTATCAAATAAAACATGATACTTATTAAGTAATTTTATTAATTTACTTATCGGTGTTCCTAGTTCAATATTCATCATTCATTTTTAATATTAAATATTTGAATTTTTTCCCAATATCTTTTTTTCATTTCCAAAACATTAATTTTTGTAAAAATTTTAATCTTTCGGTTTACATTCACTGGTGGTGTTTCAAAATAACTGAATTCGGAATATTTATCATTAGCAATAGCTTCTATTATTGCAATATCCCACATTATCCATTTATTTTTTTCTTTATCCTCATCAGTAAACCACCTTTGATATGAATCCCACCTGTTCTTTAAATAGAGTCCTAAAGGACTATTTTTTGATAGAAAAACATCTAATTCCTTTCTCTCAAAAACAAGATGTTGAGATGTTGTAGCCGTCATGACTGAGAGGTCTAGGTTAGGTGAATCAAGTAAAAAATTCATTGCCAAGGGATCATTTCTGGAGTTAAACTCATTTTTATTATAAGAGTTCGTTATTTGATCATGCCAAAAACCCAAATAATATACTTTTATTTTATCTAAAATATCCGGAGCATTAATTATTGCAGTTGCAATATTTGTGCATGAACCAAGAATTACTATATGAAGTGGATTATGTTTAGAATACTGTCTTGCATTTTTTAATATAAAAGTTGATGCTTGAGAATTTTTGATATTTGAGATACTAGTAATCGGTTGATTACTTCCCAATAGAGAGGGAATTGAACTCATTTTAGCTAATTCTAAAATTTCATCATTTATTTTTTTACTCTCTGATGCTGATTGTAGTGAAGCTAAAGGAGAAGTGTTAAATTGAGAGGCTGTAATTCCAATAATATTAAAAGTTGGCTCGGACAAAGCACCAGATATAGCAAATAAATCGTCTACTTCATTTGCGGTATCAGCATCAATTATAATAGGAATTTTTTGGGCGTTTAAAGAGCTTATAAATAGAAATAATAAAAATCTAAATATACTAACCATTCTCTATAATTGAAATCCCATTTAAATCAGTAGTTAGAATTATTGACATATAATTAAGAAATGGTCTCATTGTTTTAAAATCATTAGACATTTTATCAATAAAATCATTAGAAAGTACGAATTTATCAGTATACTTTTTTATGAAAATATATCTTTTCATTTTTATAAGATCAATGTTAAAATTGTCTTTTGAAAATCCTCTAGGATTTGTTTTTAGTGGATTACCATCAATCTCACCCCAATTGTTTCTCAAAGATTTGTCATTAATTATATCTCTAAAGTCATTAGATTCATATTCGAGCTCTTTTCTTACTCTTAATAAATCATCTTTATTAGGGTTAAAAAAACCACAGGCAATAAAACTTTCGTTTGGTTTTATGTGAAAGTAGTAACCTCCTCTTAAACTGGGTAAAATTCTTTTAAATGATAAACCTAAATTAGTTTTATAGGGCGTTTTATCTTTTGAAAATCTCACATCTCTATATATTCTAAAAAATTTAGAGTTTTCTATATTATCGTGCTCATTAAGTTTATCAATTACCCCATGTGAAAAGAGAGTTACTTCATTTTTAATACTTTGATATCTGAGCTTGTTAGCTTCAAACCAACTTCTATTATTATTAAGATTAAGTTCATCAAGAAAAGAAAGAGTTTCTTTAGTTATCTTTTGCATTCTATAATTTAAATACTCTAAAATTATTAAAACCAAAACCCATTAAAAGATTTCGAATTGATATATAAAATTAAAAAAAAAGCCCTGACGATAATATATCACAGGGCTTTTTTTTACATGTTATATTTAATTATTACCCAAAATTATTGGCATTCCAGTTTTTCCAGATCCAATTACAATAACTTTTGAATTTGGAGACTGTGATAGTTTTAATGTTGCTTCAATTCCTTTTTCTCGAAGAATTTTATCAGTCAATGAAGCACTTAAAATTCTATTAGCTTTGGCTTTACCTTCAGCATCAATTAACTGTCTTTCAGCCTCCTTAATAGACTTTGCAATTCTAAATTCGTATTCCAAAGCTTCTTGTTCTTGACCAAGTTTTCTTTCAATTGCTTCCTTAATTGCTTGAGGCAAAGTAACGTCTCTTACTAAAACAGCATTTAACTGAATATATTGGTCTTTGAGTACTTTTTGTGTTTCTTCAAATATTTCCTTTTGAATTGCATCTCTTTTTGTGGAATACAATTGTTCGGGGGTATATCTTCCAACAACTGATCTAGCTACAGCTCTGATCTGAGGTATTAAAACTATATTGACATAGTTTTCTCCCTTTTGTTGATGTAATAATGCTAGTTTTTCAACATCAGGCTGATACAAAACAGAAACATCTAAAGATATTTCAAGACCATTAGAAGATAAAACTTGCATATTTCCTTCAAAAAATTCTTGCTGTTTAACATTATATAGAAAAACACTATTCCATGGAGAAATTATAGTAAATCCTTCACCTAAAGCTGGCTCATCAGTTACCACTCCCCCTGCAAAAGTTCTAAATAACACCCCAGCTTCTCCATAACCGATGTTCACTGATGATCTGGAAATTAGAATTAGTATAAAAAATCCCACTGCGAGAATGGGTAAACCGATTTTTGGTAAACGTTGCATAATATATTTAGTTTTTTAATTAATAGTTAATATTTGTTTATGTTAACATTCCACCGTCAACATTTAAAACTTGACCCGTAATATAAGAAGATAAATCTGAAGCTAGAAAAATACATGCATTTGCAATATCCTCAGGAGTACCTCCTCTTTTCAAAGGTATACCGTTTCTCCATTTTTCAACAATTTCTTCTGATAATTTTTTTGTCATTTCCGTTTCTATAAATCCTGGAGCAATAACATTACTTCTTATGTTTCTGGAGCCAAGTTCTAGAGCAATTGATTTAGAAAATCCGATAATACCTGCTTTTGAAGCTGAATAGTTAGACTGCCCAGCATTTCCTTTAACTCCAACAACTGAGCTCATATGGATTAAAGAACCCTTTCGTTGTTTTAAAAAAGTTTTTAGAATAGCCTTAGTCATATTAAAAACAGATTTTAGATTTACCTTAATTACATCATCAAAATCTTGTTCGCTCAATCTCATTAATAAATTATCTTTAGTAATTCCAGCATTATTTACTAAAACATCAATACTTGAAAAGTCTTTCAAAACTTCTTCAATTAAAAGTTCAGAAGCAGAAAAGCTAGATGCATCACTTTTATATCCTTTGACATCAACATTAAACTTATTCAATTCAACAACCAATTCATTTGCTTGTTCTGCTGATTTAGAATATGTAAAAGCAACATTACAACCTTGCTTGGCAAATTCTATAGCAATTCCTCTACCTATACCCCTAGATGCTCCAGTAATGACTGCAACTTTATCTTTTAAAAGTTTCATTTAATTTAGTATTTCAGAGACTTTAGCTCCAATTTTAGCAGGGGAATCTACTACATGAATACCACATTCTCTCATAATTCTTTTTTTTGCTTCAGCAGTGTCGTCAGAACCTCCAACAATAGCACCTGCATGACCCATTGTCCTTCCCTTTGGAGCAGTCTCCCCTGCAATAAAACCAACTACAGGCTTTGGATTGTTTTGTGATTTAATCCAATAAGCCGCATCAGCTTCAAGTTGACCACCGATCTCACCAATCATAACTATACACTTAGTTTCAGGATCATTCATTAATAACATAACAGCATCCTTTGTGGTTGTTCCAATTATTGGATCTCCACCTATTCCAATTGCTGTAGTTATACCTAATCCTTCTCTAACTACTTGATCAGCAGCTTCATAAGTTAATGTTCCTGACTTAGATATAATTCCAACACTTCCCTTTTTAAAAACAAAACCTGGCATAATCCCAACTTTAGCTTCATCAGGAGTAATAACTCCTGGACAGTTGGGTCCAATTAAAATGGCTCCCTTATTCTTAACATAAGGTACTACTTTTACCATATCTGCAACTGGAATACCTTCAGTAATGGCGATTATAACCTCAATACCAGCATCAGCTGATTCCATAATTGCATCCCCAGCAAAAGCAGGGGGCACAAAAATGATAGAAGTATTCGCACCAGTTTCATTAACAGCATCTAATACTGAGTTAAAAACCGGTTTGTCTAAATGTTTCTGTCCTCCTTTTCCTGGAGTTACCCCTCCTACAACATTGGTTCCGTATTCTATCATTTGAGTAGCATGAAAAGTCCCCTCTGCTCCAGTAAAACCTTGAACTATAATTTTAGAACTTTTATTAACTAGTACACTCATTTTTTTAATTTTAAATTATTTATTCTTTAACTCTTTCTTGATAAAGACCTTTTTCTGTCTCTACTTTAACTTTGTCTCCTTCATTTATAAATAAAGGAACATTTATTCTAGCACCTGTTTCAGTGATAGCAGATTTTGTTGCATTTGTAGCAGTATTTCCTTTTACTCCTGGCTCAGTTTGAGTAATTTCTAAAATTACACTTGCAGGCATATCGACTGAAAGAGGCATCCCATCTTCTGAATTAATAGAAATAGTGACGATCTCTCCCTCTTTTAACAATTCAAAATTGTCAATTATTTTCTTATCAATATTTATTTGTTCATAATCATCAGTATTCATAAAATGAAACTGATCTGAATCATTGTAAAGAAACTGAAACTTACTAGTTTCCACTCTGATTGATTCAATTTTATGTCCAGATGAAAAAGTGTTGTCAACTACTTTGCCCGAAGAAACACTTTTTAGTTTAGTCCTTACAAAAGCTGGACCTTTACCAGGTTTTACATGTAAAAACTCAATAACTTTATAAATATCGTTACTAAATTTTATACAAACTCCTTTTTTTATATCTGATGTGTTTGCCATATTTAATTTTTTTGAAAATAACCTTTCATAATTCCTCTTTGAGAGTTTTGAATAAAATTTAAAATCTCATCTCTTTCAGGTGTAGCTGTCATTTCTGCTTCAATGATTCCGGTGGCTTGGGAGTTATTATATTTTTTTTGAAAAAGTAATCTATAGATAGTTTGTATTTCAGTTATTTTTTCTGATGAAAAACCTCTTCTTCTCAACCCGACAGAGTTTATACCCACGTATGAAAGAGGCTCTCTAGCTGCTTTAACAAAAGGTGGGACATCTTTTCTAACAAGTGATCCTCCTGCAACAAATGCATGATCACCAATTGTACAATACTGATGAACTGCAACAAAACCTGCCAAAATCACATAGTTTCCCAATGTTATGTGACCAGCCAGAGTACTATTGTTTGAAAAAATACAATTATTTCCAACTATACAATCGTGAGCTATATGAGAATAAGCCATTATTAAACAGTTTTTTCCAATCTTAGTTTTCATTCGATCAGATGTCCCCCTATTAATCGTAACTGACTCTCTGATTGTTGTATTATTTCCAATTTCAACAGTAGTATCTTCACCATTGAATTTTAAATCTTGAGGAACAGCAGAAATTACTGAGCCAGGAAATATATTACAGTTTTTTCCGATTCGAGCTCCCTCCATTATTGTGACGTTTGACCCTATCCATGTGCCTTCCCCAATAATCACATTATTATTTATTGTAGTAAAAGGTTCAATAACAACATTTTTTGCGATTTTTGCACCCGGATGGACGTAAGCTAAAGGTTGATTCATATTATTTTTTTTTGATTTGTGCCATTAATTCTCCTTGGGTTGCTAAATAACCATTTACGTATGTGAAACCACGCATGTGACAAATTCCCCTTCTAATTGGAGTGATTAATTCTAATTTGAAAATCATTGTATCTCCAGGATGAACTGTTCTTTTAAATTTTACTTTATCAATTTTCATGAAAAGAGTGATATAATTTTCAGGATCGGGAACTGTATTTAATATTAGCACCCCCCCTGCCTGTGCCATAGCTTCAATCTGAAGAACACCTGGCATAACTGGGGCTCCAGGGAAATGACCGTCAAAGAACTTCTCATTCATAGTTACATTCTTTAATGCAATTACATGATTTTCAGAAAGTTCAAAAATTTTATCTACCAATAAAAATGGTGGTCTGTGGGGTAAAATTTTCATTATTTCAACAGTATCTAATAATGGCTTATTATTTATATCTACATGCGGAATATTATTACGTTTTTCTGACTTAATAAGATTACTTAATATTTTACCAAAGGAAGTATTAACCTTATGTCCTGGCTTGTCAGCAATAACTCTGCCTCTTATTCTCATTCTAACCAATGCAAGATCTCCAACTACATCTAGAAGTTTATGTCTAGCTGCTTCATTCGAATAGTGTAAAGTTAAATTGTCTAGAATACCGTTAGGCTTAACACTTAACTTATCTTTTTTAAAAGCTTTTTTCAACTTCTCCATTGTTGCTTTTGAAGGAGGTGTGTCAACATAAACGATAGCATTGTTCAAATCTCCACCCTTAATCAAACCATGCTCTAATAATGCTTCTAACTCATGAAGAAAACTAAAAGTTCTGGCTGAAGATATTTCATCCTTGAATTTACTCAAAGTTTCAAGAGTTGCATTCTGAGTTCCTAATACTTTAGTCCCAAAATCTACCATTGTGGTGACTTGATATTCATCTGAAGGAATAATAGTTATCTCACTTCCAGATTCTTTGTCTTTGTAATTAATAGTTTCACTAACAACATACTCTTCTCGAAGAGATTCTTGTTCATGTATTCCTGCATTTTCGAGTGCTTCTATGAAAAATTTTGACGAACCATCCATAATTGGTGGTTCGGAACTATTCATTTCTATAAAACAATTATCAATATCTAATCCAACCAAAGCAGCTAAAACGTGTTCAGAAGTTTGGATTTTAATCCCATTCCTTTCAATGTTAGTTCCCCGATCTGTATTCACAACAAAATTAACATCAGCAGAAATTTGATTATTTCCTTTTATATCACTTCTGATAAATACGAATCCAGTATCTTCAGGTGCTGGCAAAAAAGATAATTTTACTTTAGCTCCAGTGTGAAGACCAACTCCTTGAAGAAAAACAGGCTTTTCTATAGTTTTCTGGAGAACAGTTTTTAAAATCATGATTGCAAAATTAGCAAAAAACAATGGATTGTTTTTTAAGTTAATATAAAATCATTTAATCAAAAATTAAAATGGTTTTAATCATACTCAATAATAAAGAATTAAATGTAATTTTAAAATGGTATAAATTAATTGTAAATAATGAAGGTGTTCAATGTTTTATGGGTTGATGACGAAATAGATTTTCTAAAGCCTCATATTTTATTTCTTAAGGATAAAAACTATCAAGTACATACTTGTAATAACGGTCTTGACGCAATTAAACTAGTTAAAAATAGTAGCTTCGATGTTGTTTTACTAGATGAAAATATGCCAGGATTAAGTGGTCTAGAAACACTTGATGGAATAAAAAAACATACCTCCGAATTACCAATAATTATGATTACAAAAAATGAAGCTGATCAGATCATGGATGAGGCTATAGGGGGAAAAATATCTGATTATTTGATTAAACCAGTCAATCCAAATCAAATACTAGTTGCTCTAAAAAAAATACTTAATAAAAAATCTTTAATTGAAGAAAAGGTAATTAAATTATATCAGCAAGAGTATAAAATTATCTCTGATTCGTTACCTGAGATAGATTCAGCTGAAGGATGGGTGTCTTTGTATAATAAATTGACCTATTGGGAACTAGAGCTCGAAGGATTAAATGACCAAGTTATGTTTGATGTTTTTAAAAATCAAATGAAAGAAGCGAATACTTGTTTTACCAATTTTATAAAATTTAACTATTCTAACTGGGTAAATAATAAAACAATAGCTCCGTTATTATCAAATAATATTTTTGAAAAAAAAGTTTTACCTTTTATTAATGAAAATCAACCCTGTATTCTTTTACTAATTGATAACTTAAGATTAGACCAGTGGAGAATTATAAGTCCATTAATTCAAGATTACTATGATCTAAAAAATGATGAATGCTACTTTAGTATGTTACCTACTACAACTCAATATTCAAGAAATGCGATTTTTTCAGGTTTAACCTCTAAAGAAATGCAAAAACAATTTCCGAAATTATGGAAAAACGATAATGAAGAGGGTGGAAAAAATCTTTTTGAATCTGATTTTTTGGAATCACAATTAAAAAGATTAAATAAAAATATAAAGTTTAGTTATGATAAAATAACTTCTATTGATCAAGGAAAGAAATTAATTAAAAATTTAAATAGATATAAATCTAAAAATCTGTCTGTAATCGTTTATAATTTTGTTGATATGATATCTCATGCTAAAACTGAAATGGAAATAATTAAAGAATTAGCTCCAACCAATAAGGCTTATAGATCATTAACTCTTTCGTGGTTTAAAAATTCACCACTTTTGGAATTTATAAAATCTTCCAGTAAAGAGGGGTTTAGATTAATTGTAACGACCGATCATGGTACAATTAATGTTCAAAAACCTATAGAAATACAAGGGAAAAAAGAATCTAGCCCTAATCTGAGATATAAAACTGGGAGAAGTATGAGTTATGACAAAAAGAAAGTTATTGAAGTTAAAGATTTAAATGAATATCAATTACCCAAGTCTTACATGGATAGTTCATTTATTTTTGCAAAAAATGATGACTATTTAATTTATAAAAACAACTTTAATCATTATGCTAACCGATACAATAATACTTTTCAGCACGGTGGAGTTTCAATGGAAGAAATGATAATACCATTTGCAACTTTTTTACCCAAAAAGTAATTTTAGATTAATGGAAATATACTATACACTCAAAGAAATTGATAGCGTTGCAAAAAAAATTTGTGATTCTCTAGATCACCCAATTGTTGCTTTTAACGGAGCAATGGGGTCAGGAAAAACTACTTTGATTAAGTCAATATGTAAATACCTAAAGTTTAAGGAAAATATTTCAAGCCCAACATTTTCTATAGTAAATACTTATAAAAACTCTTCCAATGAAATTATTCATCATTTTGATTTTTACAGACTTAAATCATTTGTTGAAGCTTTAGACATAGGGGTTGATGAATATCTGGATTCAGGAAATAGATGTTTCATGGAGTGGTCTGAGAAAATTTCACCCCTTCTTAATTATCCTATTAATAAATTAAAAATTGATATTATAACTGATTTTGAACGTAAAATACAACTATATTAAAATGAGTTTCATAAAACGATTAGGGTACTATTTATTTGGAGTCTCAATTGGTATAATAATACTATCATTCATTTTTAGCGGAAAAAAAACTAGCTGTAATTATAGTCCAGAGGCAAGAGTTAAGAGCCAACTTCTTAAAAAGAAAATTACTATTTCTAATTCTATTACTGAAAACAATACTATTTCAATTGAATCTATTAAGGGCTTCATAAAAAAATCAAATATAAATTTCTCTTTGAGTAACACAAAAAAAGATTCGTGTAAAACATATATTTTAAATGGATATTTGTCCAAGAAATATTCTACAATAGAAGTTGAAAATTGTTTAAAAACTATTACAATACTTAAAATAGATCCTTAGTTTTTTCTTCTTTTTAATTCTGCTGATATCAAATTCAACTCTCTATTAGATTGTCCAGAAACTGAAGTATTTTCATTTGCTCTTCTAATTAAATATGGAACGACCTCTTTCACAGGTCCATAAGGCAAATATTTTAGTGTTCTATATCCAATTTTAGATAAGGAAAAGGTAATATTATCACTCATTCCATATAATTGTCCAAATGAAAGATTTGGATGATTTACATTGATAGACCTTTCTTCAGCAAAGTCAATAGCTTTATTGATGCTACACTCATTATGAGTACCTAAAAACATACAAAAACGATCCAAATTATTAAACATAAACTCTACAGCACTATTATACTGAGAATCTGTTTTTTCTTTTGATTCACAAATTGGACTAGGATAATTATTTTTAAGTGCTCTCTCTCTTTCCATCTCCATATAAGCTCCTCTTACAAGCTTAATCCCAACTTTAAAATTATTTTTTAAAGATTTATCATTTAACTCTTTTAGAAATTCATATCTATCATTTCTATACATTTGAACTGTATTAAAAACAACAGCTTTTTCTTTATTAAACTCCAGCATCATTTCTGTAACTAATTCATCAATTGCTGGTTGAATCCAGCTTTCTTCAGCATCTACAAAAACGCTTACACCAAAAGATTTAGCTTCATTAAAAATTATTCTAAAACGACCTACAACCCTTTTCCAAGCCTCAGACTCTTTATTAGTAAAAGTTGCTTTATTACTCTTTTTTTCAAATAAAATTGATGAACCAATACCAGTAGGCTTAAATACAGAAAAAGGTAATGATGAATTGGTTTTAGATATTTTTAATGTTTCTAATGTCGATTTTAAACATTTATCATAATCTTTTTCAGAGTTTGCACCCTCAACAGAATAATGAAGATAGGATTTAACATTTTTTGTGGCTAATAAATTTACAATTTTTACTGAATCATTTTCATCAATGCCTGCACAAAATTGATCAAAAATAGTATATCTAATTATTTTATCTATGGGAAGTTTTAACTTGACTGAAACCAGGATTAGGTACTTACCTATAGATACCAAAAAAGGATATGATATTAGTTTGAAAAGAAAGTAAGCACGCTTTAATTCCAAATTATTTTTTAAAGAAAAAGCAGTTTCAGTATTTTTAAAACGCATTTTTTTATTTCAAATTTAATAGAAATTATAATATAGAAACACGAAATATAATCTTATTCCAACATAAAACTTTATTTTTGATTAATGAAGGAAATTATAGCAAGGAGCTACTCTGTTCAATTTAGTCAAAAAGGATTTGATAAGCTTTATGAGTTAATTCAAAAAAATAACTATTCTTCTCTATTTGTGATTGTTGATTCTAACACAAAAAAATATTGTTTACCCATCTTTAAAAAAGCGATATTAACTGAAACTCATATAATTTCGATTTACCCAGGGGAAGAGTATAAAACAATAGAAACATGTCAAAAAACATGGCAACTACTATCAGATAAGGGCGCCGATAGAAAAAGTTTGATAATAAATCTAGGTGGTGGAGTAATAACTGATATGGGGGGATTTATTGCTTCAACTTTTAAAAGAGGGATTGACTTTATTAATATACCAACCACCTTACTTTCGATGGTTGATGCTTCAATTGGTGGGAAAACAGGAATAGATTTTGGCAATATAAAAAATCAAATAGGACTCATTGTGGATCCTAAACTAGTTATAATTGATTCTCGTTTTTTAAAAACCCTGCCAAAAAGAGAATACAAAAGTGGTTATTCTGAAATGTTAAAGCACGGATTGATTAATGATAAAAATTATTGGAATAGTCTTTTAAATATTAATGAAAATACTAAAAACATATTACCCCTTATTTATAATTCAATCAATATTAAAAATGAAATAGTTTTAAAAGATCCATTTGAAAATAATGAAAGAAAAATTTTAAATTTTGGTCATACGATTGGACATGCAATTGAATCTTATTTTTTAGAAGCAAATCATTTAAAAAAGCTAACTCATGGTGAGTCAATTGCAATAGGAATGGTTATTGAGGCATCTATGTCTATTGAAAAATGTTCTTTAAAACAATCTGAAGCAGATGAAATAAAACGTGTTTTTAGGTCAATTTTTACAACTGTCACGATTGACAAATTAGATCAAGAAAAAATAATTTCTCTATTGAAGTTTGATAAAAAAAATAGTCATGGTAATGTAAATTTTGTTTTATTAAATTCAATCGGCAATCCAAAAATTGACCAAGCTGTGACTAGTGAGCAAATTAAGTCTGGATTTAAATATTATTATTCTTAAGCTGAATTTCTACTAGCATTAATATTTCCAAATAATGACCTCGTAACAATTTTTTCATAAACATTCAAAAGCTCAGAACTTAAATGTTTTCTTTTTTTATTTTTCTGAATTTGAATTAATGCAAATTGTTGTATTGTAATTAGAGGCTGCACAATAGACTCCCGAATCTCAATGGAGGCTTTCCCAGCTTTTTCATTTTGCATTAATGACTTAAAACCAGTTAGCTCAAGAATCATTTTTTCGCTTAGCTTAAACTCATTGTAAATAATATTCCAAAACTCACCATACTCTTCATCGCCTGAAAGGTAAGATGTTAACTCGAAAAATGATTTTGTTAAGCTCATCATACTGTTTGCAATCAAAGTTCGAAAAAAAGAACTATTATTATACAAGGTCTTAACTTTGTCGAAAATATTTTTAGTTTTAAAATGATTTAGAGCGGTGCCGACCCCAAAAAATCCAGGTACATTTTGTTTTGACTGACTCCAACTTCCAACAAAAGGAATGGCTCTCAAATCATCCAAGGAAAGCTCTTTAGTTATTCCTCTTTTTGAAGGTCGACTTCCTATATTTGTTTTTGAATAATATGGAAGTGTTGTCATATTTTCTAAGTATTTTAAAAACTTTGGATGCGATTTAAATTTCTCATAAGCTTCATAGCTTAAATCAGCTAATGAGTTTAATGTATTTTTATCGTCAATATTGAAATTACTAGATTTTTTTGCAAATATTTGATTCTTAATCCCAGAGCTTAAAAGCTGCTCTAAATTAAATTGGGAAGAATCCAAAGTTCCAAAATTTGAACTTATTGTTTGACCTTGAATAGTTAACTGAATTTCATCTGCTTGAATTGTATCTCCTAAAGAGTTGTAAAATTCATGAGTTCTTCCTCCGCCTCGAGCTGGAGGTCCTCCCCTCCCATCAAAAAACACAATAGAAATATTATATTTAATTCCTAATCTACTGAGTTCTTCTTTTGCCTTATATATACTCCAGTTAGCCATAAAATATCCTCCGTCTTTGGTTCCATCCGAAAATCCCAACATTATTGTCTGTTTAACTCCCCTTGTTTTTAAATGAGCCAAATATGTCTTATTTAGAAATAAAGATTCTATTATTTTTGAAGAGTTTTTTAAATCTGATATTGTCTCGAATAAAGGAATAATATCGACCTTGGGTTTGTTCCAACCACTTAACCTCATAAGGGCAAAAACTTGAAGAATTGATTCTAAGCTACCACAATTACTTATTATGTATCGATTACAACCCATTTCACCGTTAGATGATTGAATTTCTTTCATCACACGAATACTATGAAGAGTTTCATTAGTATTTTTATTTTTAAAAATTGAGGGACTAAGATTACTTTTAATTCTTGTTAGTAATTTACATTTTGATTCGGAATCAAGATCTGAGTATTTAATTGAAGTTGGATCAAATAATTTTTTTACCTGATGATGACTCATAATATCATTGAAAACTAAATTGTGTATACTTGAATCTTGACGTAAATCAAGACTTGCAAAATAAAAACCGAATAATTTAACTTTATGAATTAAATCAAGAACTAAATCTCCATATAATCCATCGTAATTTTCACAAACTATTTTATAAATATGATTTAATTCATCTGTTAAATATTGAACAGATAGATCATTTTTTTTGGGATTGATTAAACAATTATATATTGAATTTTCTAAATCTTCAACTTTAAAAAAAACTTCTTTAAAAGTAAGTTTACGTTTCAAGGATCTTAATGATCTGTAATAATTACGTAAAATTGAATGTTTTAATTTATTTGCAGTTTTAAGAGTAATATCAGGGGTTACATATGGGTTTCCATCTCTATCACCACCAGGCCAGAATCCAAAATCAAAAATTGAATTTTTTAGATTATTTTTTCCATCAAAAATATTTTCATTTAAATAATTAACTATGCTTCCTGCCGAATAGTAGAATATATTTTCTAAATACCAAATTAGACTCTTTGCTTCATCATAAGGAGATGGTTTTTTACTTTTATAAAAAGGGGTTCTTCCGAGTTGATTTAGTAACTTTTTAGTATCCCCTAGCGAATCCTTACTAATTGAAGAAGAGAGATCATTAATAATTCCAAGAACACTATCTGGATAGAATTGAGTTGGATGAGCAGTGAGAACTATTCTGACTCTAAAATTGTTTAAATAATCCTTTAATTTAAGAACGTTGTTGGTGCTTACAACCTCTTCTTTAATGTACCGTAAAGTACCTCTTCCGTGCATGTTATTCACATATGAAAACCCGGCATCTTCAATTGCATCGAATAAAACAATTTGTCTTTCAATGTATTTGATAAAGTTAAACATTAGATCATTCTGATCATCAATAGAATAGTCTGGAATGATTTTTTCAAAAAAGGAATTAAATATTTGATCTGGATTATCTCCATTTTTATAACCCTCACTACAAAAGTTTTTAAATAGAGGAAGCAATAATGATGTTTTTTCTATACTATCAAATGGTAATGTTAAAAACAAACTGTTGTAAACCTGATATTTTGAATTAACAATTTCGTTAAATCTGTCAATTTTTGGCTTTCTAGCCATAGAAATATTTATAGATTATTAAATATAGAATGCATCAGTCTTTTTTTATCATTTATACTTTCTTCAAGAGAAATCATAGACTCTGTTCTACTAATTCCATCAATATCATCAATTAAAAAAATTATCTCTTTCGCATGACTTGTATCTCTTGCCCTTAATTTACAAAATATATTAAACTTACCTGTAGTGATATGGGCTACAGTGATATAAGGAATAGAATTAAGCTCATTAATTATTGTTTTAGTCTTTTGTGTTTTAGCAAGAAAAATTCCAACATATGCAATAAAGGAATATCCCAACTTTTGATAATCTATATTTAATGATGAACCCTTTATAATCCCAATTTCTTCCATTTTTTTTACTCGGACATGAACTGTACCTGGAGAAATAAGAAGTTGTTTTGCAATGTCAGTAAAAGGTATACGAGTATTTTCAATTAAAATATCAAGAATTTGCCTATCAATTTGATCAGTTTTTGGAATATTATTCATTTTGTAGGAAATTCATCATTATCATTCATATTTTAGTAAAAATAAAAATATTTAAACAATTTATAATAAAATTGATAAATATTTAAAATATAAATTAAAAAATTATCAATTTATAAATGACTTAAATTGATCTAGAGGTTTTTGTTTATCAAAAACAATTTTATTTTTAATTCCAATAGAATTAGCATCAATTATATTATGAGATAATCCCTTCCAAGAATCTGAATACTCAATCATGTAAGGAATAAACTCAATTTTATAGCTAATCAAAATTTCTTTAAAATTCACTACTAGTTCCTGATTATTATATACTTTACCATTATCACTTATACATACCCCGGTAATTAATAAATCTGAGTAATTCATCCTGTTTTCTGGAATATTCAAGTATTGATCTACCTTGTAATTATTATAATCTTCATTAGAAATGACTTTGATTGCATCAATTAAAGATTTTAAAATAAATTTTGCAGTAAGATTTCTGAAGTAATCATTTTGAAAATGTCCTGCCTCAATTAAAATAGTCGGAACTCCAAGACTTGAAAACCTGTCTCCAAAACAGTTTATGTTATAAGAGTCATCATATCGTCCAATTTGATCAGGAAGCTCAGTTTGAAGCTCTTTATAGATTGCTGCTATGATTTTCATAGAAATTTCCCTAGAAGGAGAAATAGACCCCTTAGGATCCCCTGAAGGAGCTAAAAAAGAAATTGTTGCTGGTAAACCCGTTTTACCTGTAGCATAAATAGTTCTTTGATCATGAAGATTAAAACAAAAATCAGGCTTAAACTCATTAAAAACAAAAGATAAAGCTTGACTTTCAGATTGAGTTAAATCAATAGCATCCCTGTTTAAATCAATATTATTTGCATTGTATCTCGTATATCTTGCAGCTCCATCAGGATTAAGCTGTGGAATTATTCTAATAGTTAGTTTATTTAAAAGTCCCTGATGAGCCTTGTTTTCAAGGAGTTCTAGTAATTGACAAAGCGCCTTGGTGGTGGTGCTTTCATTTCCATGCATTTGAGACCAAAGTAAAATTTTTATAGGACCATTTCCTCTATTGAGTAAATAAATAGGTCTCTTTTCCTTACTATATCCGATAACTGATAAATCATTTAAGTTTTTTAAGCCCTTTAAAAATGAATTTAATTTATCTGGATCAAGGTAGCGATCAATAAATTTTTCTTTGACTGACATTACTTTTCAAAGGTAACTCAATGAATGTTAATTTTTGTAAACAGATAATATTACACACGTAAACAAAAAAAACTCGAACGGTTACTTTTGGTAAACAAAAAAAAATATTAATTATTAAGTACTTTATTTTCAATAGTTTATATTGAATATTTAAACAATAGATATAATTATTTAGCCTGTTTTTATATTGTTTATTTTATTGTATCTTTATAAATAATATAAAAATATTTTACTGTTTACAATGTTAAACTATAAGGAAATAACAATGCGAATAGAAAATCTTATTCAATCCAATGAATTAACAGCTTCTGGTTTTGCCGAAAAAATAGGAGTCCAAAGATCTTCAATATCTCACATTATCTCAGGAAGAAACAAACCCAGTTTAGAGTTTTTAATCAAAATCACTGAAGTTTTTCCAGAAACCTCTCTCTTAGAGCTTGTTTATGGAGGTGATTCTAATATTTCATCTTCTAATGTAGCCAAAACGGATTCAAACGCCTTAAATGACTCTAAAAAGGATAATTCACAATTAGAGATTGGATTGAGTGATCCACAGGTTCAAAAAAAAGAAAAGTCCTTAGTAATGCTTTATTCCGATGGAACTTTTGAGAAATATAACCTCAAGAGTTAGTACTTTTACACGTATGAGATTACTTTTTTATTGTATAATATTATTTACTACTGCTTCTTGTTATTCACCCAACAGGGATTGTCTTCCTTTTCATAACGGAACATTTGAATTTAAGACTATCGTTAATACTAGCCTTGAAACTTCACGGTTTATTAGAAACGACACACTCGAAATAGAGTTTTATCAAGGAAAAGTTGACTCTGCTTCGATTCGATGGGTGAATGACTGTGAGTGTATTTTAACAAAAATACACCCAAAAACTAATCAAGACAAAAGACCAATAAGAATGCGGATTTTAACTACAAAAAAAGATAGTTACCTCTTTGAATACTCGTTAGTTGGAGATTTGAAAAATACGCAAAGAGGTGAAATAACCAAAGTAGATTAAAGTGAAATTTATTTTTTATATGGAATAAAAACTGCTAAAACAATTAATACAATTTGCAAAAGCTTTTCATGCTCAATCCCAGAATGGCCTCTAGAATATGTCCTTCCGTTACTGTAAATAGACACAACTCCAAAAGGCACATTATTTTTAATAAATATTCATCAATCATATTAAATGTTTTATCATCTATTTAAGTATAACCAACCAATTTTTGGGAGCGATCCATCTCCTAACTCTAACTTATAATAATAAGTACCTTCTGGTAAGTCATTTGAATCATTAAAAACTTCTCTTCCATTTGAAGCCCCATTCCATTCATTATTATAATTATTCATTTTATATACGATATTCCCCCAACGATTATAAATTTCCAACTTATTATTAGGATAATTATCTATACATCCAATAACGAAATTGTCATTAACTCCATCTCCATTTGGAGAAAATTCACTATAAACTATTAGACATACTCCTAAATTTGTTTCTGTTGGATCATCATTGGTGTTTCCATCTAGATCATCTCCATCATCACTAGAATCAGTGACAATTACAGAATTAACTGTTGTCCCTGTGACAATTACACTATTACTAACTCCTCCTGCATTTATAGCTTCTTGTGTAATATCAAAATCTGCCATATAGGTAGCATTCTCTCCAACCATCAACATACCTTCGACACTACCCATATCTGAACTGATAAAATAAGGTTCTGTAGTAAGGGTTAGCGAATTACCATTTGAATTTAAAAACACATCTACTAAAGTGATATTTGTTAAGCCTACACTCCCCGTGTTTTCAACAACTATTGTGTAATATATTGTATCTCCTAAACCTGTTCCTGTAATATTGGCAATTTTTGTAACACTTATTTCTGCATTACATCCAGCTATAGAGGTAATAGGTAAAGTAATATCTGCTGTATTATAATCGCATGGATTTGAAGGGTCCGTTGGTATTTCTCCATCTAGTGGTGTTAATTCATCACCATTAGTAACCCCATCGCCATCACAATCAGCTAATAAATAAGCACCTGTTTGAGTTAAAGTAATATCCGATGTATTATAATCGCATGGATTTGAAGGGTCCGTTGGTATTTCTCCATCTAGTGGTGTTAATTCATCACCATTAGTAACCCCATCGCCATCACAATCGGCTAATAA
>NZ_CEZOWA010000017.1:0-50453 GCF_983056325.1 Candidatus Marivariicella sp.
ACTTGTTCCTGTATTATTTCCTCCACCGTCTGTAGTATTGGAACTTGTTCCTGTATTATTTCCTCCACCGTCTGAAGTCGAAGAGGTTGTGGTACTGCTATCTGTGGATGTTGTATCTGTAGATTGTTGAGTTATTGCTGTAAAAGTGGATACACCTAATTCCTTAAAAGAAGAATGTTTTGTAAGCGGAATTTCTACATTTGAAATCTTATCATTTGACCAAGCAAAACTCGTTAAAAGAACGAATAAATAAAGTATTTTTTTCATGTGTAATTTTTAAATTTTCAGATAAGATTTGGGCATAGTTATACAATATAACATAAATTAAAAACATGAACATCATTTAAACACTGAATTTATACTTGCTGCTTACAACTACCTGTGTGTGAGATTAAATAGCTAAATTTAAAAAAGCTAAATCAAACATAAAATCATGAAGATCATAATCTTAACCTTACTTTTTCTTCATACAGCTCTGTTTTCTCAAATAATAAAACCTGATAAAAAAATACTTATTTATTCCTACACCAAGGGATATGTTCATGAAGATGCGATTAAAAAAGGAGCTTTATTGATTGGAGAAATTGCTAAAAATAACGAGTTTAATGTGGAACATTCTAAAACTCAAGAAACCTTCAAGGCTGACGAATTATTAGATTATGATGCGATAATTTTTTTATGCACAACACTCGATGTTCTAAATGATGAACAACAAAAAAAAATGATAGAATTTATTCAGGCAGGAAAAGGGTTTGTTGGCGTTCATGCTGCAGCAGATACTGAATATGATTGGCCATGGTATGGAAGATTAGTTGGTGCATATTTTATTAGTCACCCCAAAGGAACTCCAAAGGCAACAATTAAAACAACCTCTAACAATCCATTTTTCACCTCTCATCTCGAAAGAAAATGGGAAATTAATGACGAATGGTATAATTACAATTTCAGGAATTCAAATATAATTCCACTTTTGATGTTGGATGAAAAAACATATGAAGGAGGTCAAAATGGAGAAAATCATCCCATTACTTGGTATCATGAATTTGAGGGAGGTAGATCATTCTATACTGGACTCGGACACAAGGGAGAAATATACGAAGACATACGATTTGAAAAACTTTTAGAAAAAGGCATACTATATGCAATGGAAGGAATAAAATAAACTATTCTTTTATTTTTAAAATTAGTTTTCCCATTTTATCTCCAGAAAATAACCTTAGAAAGGTTTCTCTAAAATTTTCAATACCATCAAAAATATCCTCTTTATAAAATAGTTTGTCCTCCATAATCCAGATAGCCATTTGTTTCATTGCCTCGGAGTATTTTGGCGCGAAGTCAAGAACAACCATCCCTTTCATTGAAGCTCGATTAACAAGAAGTGATAAATAGTTTTTAGGACCTTCTATACTTGATTCAGAGTTGTATTGAGAAATGGCTCCACAAATAACAACTCTTGCTTTTTTTCTTAAAAAAGCCAAAGCGGAGTCTAAGATCTCCCCTCCCACATTATCAAAATAAACGTCAATTCCTTTTGGACAATGTTTTTTTATCTCCTTAAATACATTTTCATTTTTGTAATCAATAGCCCCGTCAAAACCCAGTTTTTCAATTAAATAATCACATTTAGTTTTTCCACCAGCAATTCCGATAACTCTACATCCTTTAATTTTTGCAATTTGACCAACTACACTTCCAACAGCTCCAGCAGCTCCGGAAACTAAAACTACATCTCCTTCTTTAACTTCTCCAACTTCCAATATTCCAAAGTAGGCAGTCATTCCTGGCATTCCAAGAGCTCCTATGTAATAAGATAGAGGGGCTTTTTCAGAGTCTACCTTGTAAAAATTTTCCCCTTTTGTTATACAATAATTTTGAACACCTCCCCAGCCAGTAACATAGTCTCCTTTTTCAAATACTGTTTTTCCTTTCGTTTTAACAACTCTTCCTACCGAACCTGCTCTCATTACATCCCCCAATTCAACTGGAGGAATATACGAACGTGTTTGGTTCATCCATCCTCTCATTGCGGGGTCTAAGGAAATATACTCCTGTTCTATCAACATTTCACCATCTTTCAGCTCAGGTAATTTAGACTCCACAAGCTGCCAAGTTTCATTGTCTGGTGTCCCAGTGGGTCTCTTTTTTAAAATCTGCTGCTTGTTTATCATATTATATTTCAATTTTTAAAAATTCTTGGGAAGAAGATTGGAGTATTCTTTTTATAATCTTGATATTTTTGACTATCCCCCCATCTAGTATCTGCAATTTCTTCTAATAAATTTACTCCACTAATTTTATTTAAA
The DNA here is from genome assembly GCF_983056325.1 of Candidatus Marivariicella sp. Classification (NCBI taxonomy): domain Bacteria; kingdom Pseudomonadati; phylum Bacteroidota; class Flavobacteriia; order Flavobacteriales; family Flavobacteriaceae; genus Candidatus Marivariicella; species Candidatus Marivariicella sp. Next base: position 2,304 of record NZ_CEZOWA010000017.1, read on the forward strand.
AGTAAATAAACAAAAACAGGTGCAATGCATGCTAAATATTGCAGACCCGAAAAAGTAGGGATTGCAATTATTGTAACTCCTAACCATAAAATTAATTCTCCAAAATAATTAGGGTGTCTAGAAAATGACCACAAACCAGAGCTAATAAAGTTTCCTTTATTTTCAATATTAGTGTTAAATTTTGTCTTTTGAATGTCTGATATTACTTCAGTAAGCCATCCAATTAACCACAATAATACTCCTGGAATAAAATAATTAATGTTAGTAGGTTGATTTGAACTTACCATAACAATAACAGGTAGTAGACATATAAAAACCCATAAACCTTGCAGAATCCAAGCTATCATAAATTTGAAAAAGTTTATTTTAATTTCATCAAAACGAATATCTTTTCCTTTGCGTTTTACTCTTAAAAATAAAAAAGTACTTAATCTCAAGGCCCATATACCTACAAGAACTAAAGGGATTAATTTTGAATAAGAAAATAGTTCGTTTTTTGTGATTAAATTATAGGCTAAAAATATCAATACTAATAAAAAGGTTAATCCACCAGTGAGATCAAAGTAATGCTCTGTTTTTAAAATAAAAGAAGGTAAAAAAATCACTATCTGAATGCCAAAAATAATACACCAACTTTTTAAAGTAATTGAACTCCAAAAATCAATACCACTAGAAATATCACCAGTAAAAAATGCTAGTGCAAGAGAAAATGAAAGCACTAAGCTTAAAAAAAGTAAAGAACTAAATGTTTTTTTCATCTACTAGGGTGAATAGCAAGCCCAATATACCTATAAAACAATCCTTGGGTCTTAATTTGTAATAATTAACTTTCTTTATAAACTTCTTTAAGAGCAGAAGTGAAAGCTTGAACCTCTTGCAGAGTTCCAACGCTAATTCTACACCAATCAAAAAATGGAGGAAATGGCCTTCCTATTCTAATACCTTTATCTAGCATTTGTTTCCCTAATTTATCAATGTGTTTTTTAGAATGAAAGAAAACAAAGTTTGTGTTTGAAGGAACATAGTTTAATCCAAGATCATCCAATGTGTCCGTAATTAATTTTCTCCCTTGTTTTATTTTATTCAATGAAAAATCGTAAAATTCTTGGTCTTCAAGAGCTTTATCTGCTCCTGCTATCGCCAAAACGTTACTCATCGCAACAACGTTTGATCGAATTTGTTTTGCCAAATGAGGGGGAGCAATCAAATAACCTATCCTAAGTCCGGCAAGTCCATAAATCTTTGAAAATGTTTTTGAAACAATAACATTTTCTCCCTGTCTAACTAGTGTGTCCATCGACGGATAATCATCTTCTTGAATAAAATCATAATATGCTTCATCACTAAAAATAATTGCTTTTTTACTAGCAGAAATACAAAAATCTTTTAACGATTGTTTTGGTATAACCGTACCTGTTGGATTATTTGGATTACATAAGAAAATTAATTTTGTGTTTTTGTTTATCTTATTATTTATTGCATTTAAATCATAGCCTTTGTTTTCTCCTACAGGAACCCAATTAATTTTAGCGCCCCATTGTTCTGCAAAAGTCATCATTGCAAGAAAAGTAGGTTGTCCAGCAATTATCTCTCCTCCTCCCTGGGTGAAAGTTAAGCCTGTTATTTTAAGACCCTCCGTTGAACCACCAGTAATTATGATACTTTCAGGATCAACACCGTGTTTTTTTGCTAGCTTAACTGCAAGTGCGTCTGAATAGGAATATGGATATCTACAGCCATGATCAAAAGCCTTAATTACTGCTTTTTGAACCATTTCTGAAGGTCCATATGGATTTTCATTTGAGCTTAACTTTATTGTTTCTAAAAATGGTCGAGGATTAAACTTCTTAATCTCCTGATTTGAAAGCATTAATTCTGGGGCCAATAAAAGTCCTCCTAAACCAACGGAAGAACGTAACCAATCTCGTCTACTTTGCATAATTTTTTATTTTAATTTTCTTTTGTTTTAAGTGTAGGGTATGAAACCCCTAGTTGCTCCAAGTAAGAATCGTACTTGGTTTCATCATAATAAAATTTTTCAAGTTCATTTCTGTATTTCCCCATTATCGCTGTGTTTAATTCAATTGGAGGGGGGTCATTAGCTGAAATCATTGGCTTGTATGTTTCTTCTTTTTTTTGGATGTTTTCAAAATAATCCTTAGCTGAGGAAAGTAAATTGGGTTGAACTAAAAAATCTAAAACTGTCATTGCTACCACTTTAGCTCCTGCTGTAGCTCCTTTGTGAGCGATAGGAGTAGCCATAGCAATAGCATTAGACCAGTGATGTCCTTGAAGTCCAGGTATGTTGGAAGGGAATCGAAGTGTAACGGTTGGGACTGTCCATGAAACATCCCCTATATCATCCGAACCACCACTAACCATGATTTTTGATGGTTTACCAATAGGGTATAATTCAGTAGCTAGTCCATTGTTGTTATTTGATTTTACCTCTTTCTGAACAGCCTTAGCTAAGGTTTGATCTTCTTCTGACCACAAAGGCAATCCAACGTCTTGGATATTTTGATACATAGTTTCAGCGATCACTTTATTAAAATGTCTTGGCCAAGCTGTGCCTAAAACTCTTGATGTAACTTTTGTATCAGTCATCATTGCAGCTCCCTGGGCAATATTATTTGCATCATTATACATTTTCATTATTCCATCGTACTTAACATCTCTCAAGTAATACCAAATAGATGCTTTTGAAGGAACGACATTTGGTTGGTCTCCAGCATCAGTGAAAATTGAATGAGATCTTTTCAGGGGGTGCAAATGTTCTCTTTTATAGTTCCATCCAACATTCATAAGTTCAGCTGCGTCTAGTGAGCTTCTACCTCTCCAGGGAGAGCCCGCCGAGTGAGCCGCTTCTCCATCAAATGTATATTCAACTGATATAAGTCCAGTTCCTGTTGCCTGACCCCAAGAAACTTGAAGATTACTGCTAACATGAGTAAAAATACACATGTCAACTCCTTTAAATAATCCATCTCTAACAAACCAAGCTTTTGAAGCGACTAACTCTTCAGCTATTCCAGGCCATAAAAGCAAAGTGCCTTTAATCCCTTCGGATTTCATTATTTTTTGCACGGATAAAGCTGCTGTAATATTAACGGGGATTCCAGAGTTATGACCTTCTCCGTGCCCTGGAGCTCCATCCACCATTGGCTTATGATATGCCACGCCAGGATATTGAGATGCTTTAGGAATACAATCAACATCACTTCCAAGCGCTATGACTGGTCCTTCACCATTTGACCACTTAGCAAACCAAGCTGTTGGGATTCCTGAAACCCCATATTCAATTTCAAAGCCATTAGATTTTAGGATATTGGTCAAGTATTTTGAAGATTCTACTTCATGAAATCCTAATTCAGCAAAACTAAAAATTTTATCAACCATAATCTGAGTTTGTTTATGGTTGTCATTAACAATAGTCTCAGCTTCGGCTTTATACTTTTTTAATTTAGATTTAGAATATTTTTTTTGAGCAGTTACATTTGATGAAATTAATAGGATTAATATCAAGTGTAAAAGATCACGAAAGGTAAAATTGTTTGTTGTCATTTTATTAGTATTAAAATCTTAGTTTATCTAAAAATATGAAAAAAACATCTAATCCCTGCATGTAATTAAAACCTCATGTTTAAATCTTAAATGATTATTTTGCATAAATATTGAGTTTTTTATGAAATATCTGTTTATACTGTTATTCTCAAGTTCGATTATTTACCTCGCTAGTTTAGATAAACTAATTGAATCTGATTTAGATAGCATAAGTCAGATAGATGGACAAGAGCTAATAAACAGGAGTATTTTATATCACGATCCAAATAGTTCTTGGGGTACATTTAATGGAATTATGAATATCACAATGACAAGACCCGATAGGCCTGAAAGAAATAGTGAAGTTGAGATTGATATAATAAAATCTTATTTCAGATCTAAAGTTGTTCAAGATAATATTACTGTTGAACAGGTTGTGGAAAATGATGTATGTAAAATATCTCTTAATGGGAAATATACTTTTTCTGAAGATGAGATAAAAAAACATAAGTTAACCTGTGGTTTTGCATTAAAAATGAGAAATTATTACACGTATCTTTATGGTCTGCCAATGAAGTTAAAGGATCCAGGAACAATTATTAATCCTAAAGTAACTACTAAAAATTTTAAAGGAAAGGAGTATTTAGTTTTAACGGTAGACTATGAAGAACCTGTTGGAAAAGATCGTTGGTATTTTTATTTTAACCCCAAATCATATGCCCTTGAAGTTTACCAGTTTTTTCATGAAGAGAGTAAAAATGACGGTGAATATATTTTGCTTTCAGAAGAAAAAGAAATAAGTGGTATTAAAATGCCAAAAATTAGATCATGGTTTTATAATGAAAAAGATAAATTTTTAGGAACAGATACCTTAAATTAATTCTATGAAAAAAATTCTTAATAATAGACTCTTTCTTCTTGTTATGGTCGGAGTTTCAATAGGTTTGAGCGTTCGGCTTTATTTTAATTTTAATGATATCCCCATTTATGATCTTAGACTTGCATTCAACTTTATATTTAACAATAAAAGCATTCCTCAATATAAAAATCTTTCTGAAAAATTGGGTTATGAGAAAAATGATAAGCTATTAATTATTCATGCGGATGATCTAGGTTTATCCAAATCGGTCAATGAGGCTTCCTTTGGAGCGTTAGATGAAGGATTTGTTAATTCTGCAAGTGTTATGATTCCTGCTCCAAACACCAAAGAGGTTGCAAATTACTTTCAGAAAAATCCACAGACTGATTTAGGTCTTCATCTAACATTTACAGCAGAATGGAAAGATTACAAGTGGTCTGGTATTAGTACAAATGATTCAATTCCTTCTTTAATAAACGATAAAGGAGATTTTTACGAAAAGAAAAAAACTTTTATAAAAAGAGGCGATCCCAAGGATGTGAAAAAAGAATTACAGGCACAAATAGATTATGCCAAATCCATTGGAATAAACCCCACCCATATTGATAGCCATGAAGGTGCCTTGTTTTTTTCACCTGAATTTTTCCAAATATATTTAGAACTAGGAGAGAAAAATAAACTTCCTGTTTTTGTGCCTCAGATTTTAGCACCTCATTTTGATAGTCGTTTTTTAAAACCAAATAATTTAGTCGTAGTAAACAAAATGTACATGGCTGAAAAAAATATTTCATTTAATGATTGGTCAAAATATTATATAGATGTTCTAAATAATCTGGATCCTGGGTTAAACGAAATAATAGTTCATCTTGGATATGATAATATAGAAATGCAGGAAATTACTTCTAAAAGAGTTGCCTATGGTTCTAAATGGAGAAATCTAGATTATGATGTTGTTTCTAGTGCTGAATTTAAAAAAGTCATAACTGAAAATGATATTAAATTAGTGACTTGGAAACAAATAAAAAATTTAATGTACCCTCTTAATTAGATGTTTTTTTAGAAAATTTTTCTGTAAGTAAGATTGATTCTTTCATTAATTTTTCTTGAAGTTTTCGGGACTTGATGAAGCCAGTTGTGCTGCATCGATCCCGACATGATCAATAAACTTCCATGCTCAAGTATAATTTTTAGCCTATCTGATTTATTGACTTTATGCTTTAAATGAAAGGCCCTCTCTTGGCCTAAAGTAATTGACCCTATTACTGGATTTAAACCTAATTCCTTTTCGTTGTCGGCATGCCACCCGTTACTGTCTTTCCCATCTCTATATAGGTTCATTAAAACAGTGTTGAATTCATTTGTATAAACATTACTGATTTTGTTTTTTAAATAAATTAGCTCTTCTGTCATGGGTTTTGACTGCATTGTGATATTAGAATAACTGTATTGATTTTTCAAAACACTATGTAAAGAAGTCAGTCTTGGTTGCATATACGTTTTTCCGAAAACTTTAATTGGATCCTGTTGCCAAGGAATCGTATTTTTAAATATCTTAAATAGTTTATTTGCTTTATTTAAGTCTAAAAAATGTGGATAATAAAATAGCTCTCCGTCAGGAATTTCAGGATTCCATACGTTTTGAGAATTAATTCTAGATTTACTCATAAGAAAAATGTTAATTTATAATTTTATAGATTGAAACTTTGTAGTTTATAAATAAATTTTGAGGAAAATAAAGTATAATTTTAATATTATAAAAACTAAAAACAACTTTTTATTTTAATAAAAAATGAAGAATGCCAAAAAATAAAGACAATAATATATCACTTGATGATATTTATTTTTTTATGAATAATCCAAATGAATTTAAATTCACTGATTTTACAAAAAAAAGAATTATTCAGAGTTATGAGCGTGTTCAAAAAATGGCTTTGAGTGAAAAGGCAGTATATGGAATAAATACTGGTTTTGGCCCACTTTGTACCACAAAAATATCAAGTGATGAAACAGAGTCTTTACAGAAGAACCTTTTACTAAGTCACTCGGTTGGAGTTGGAAACCCAATAGCACCTGAGCTTTCCAAGCTAATGTTAATCTGTAAAATTCAATCCTTATCAAAAGGCTACTCTGGAATTCGTTTAGAAATATTAGATCGACTGATTTATTTTATTCAAAATAATCTAACTCCTTTTGTTCCAGAAAAAGGATCTGTTGGGGCTTCTGGAGACCTCGCCCCACTTGCTCATTTATTTTTACCCCTAATTGGAAATGGATTCTTTTGGGATGGTAAAGAAAAGATTAATGCTGCATCCGTTTTAAAAAAACATAATCTAACTCCTTTTTCCCTTCACGCGAAAGAAGGACTTGCTCTTATTAACGGTACACAATTTATTTTAGCCCATGCTATAAAAGCAATTTCAAAGCTAACTTATCTTTTAAATTTAGCAGATCTAGCCGCAGCAATGTCGTTAGAAGGTTTCCAGGGAAGCTTGGCTCCTTTTAAAGAAGAGCTTCACGAATTAAGACCCTTTGCTGGTAACAAAAAAGTTGCAAAACGTATAAGGGGTCTGTTAAAAAATTCTCAAAACTCCGATTCACATAAAAATTGTGATCGAGTTCAAGATCCCTACTCAATTAGATGCACTCCTCAGGTACATGGAGCATCAAGAAACGCATTAAATCATGTTAAAGAATTGGTTGAAATCGAAATCAATTCTGTTACTGACAATCCAGTGATTATTGATGATAACACGTCAATATCTGGAGGCAACTTTCACGGGCAACCTTTAGCAATTGCTCTTGACTATTTAAAGGTTGCAGCAGCTGAAATAGGTAATATTTCAGACAGGAGAAGCTATTTGCTTTTAGAGGGTTTACACGGACTGCCTGTAATGCTTACAGAAAATCCTGGCCTTAATTCAGGATTCATGATCACTCAGTATACAACTGCAGCATTAGTTTCTGAGAACAAATCATTATGCTTTCCTTCATCTGCAGATAGTATTCCAACGGGAATGGGTCAAGAAGATCATGTTTCTATGGGTAGCATATCAGGCCGTAAATGTCTTGAGGTAATTGATAATCTTGAGAAAATAATTGCTATTGAATTGTTACATTCTGCACAATCATTAGAGTTTAGACGTCCAAATACATTTTCTTCAGCTATTGAAAAAACACTCTTAATTATTCGAAAAAACGTTAAAAAGTTAGAAAATGATAGGGTTTTAAGTACAGACATTGAGATAGTAACAAAGCTGATTGAAAATCAATCTTTAAATGTATATCCTGAATTATGACTTTTAAAGAAGCAATTTTACAAGGAATCCCTGAACAACTTCCAATAAGTAAATCATTTGATTCTAGTCTTAACCCTGCGCCTAAAAGAAAGCAAATTTTAAATCTAAGTGAGAAAAAGTTGGCAATTAGAAATGCCTTGAGATATTTCCCCAACAAATGGCACAAAGAGCTTAGTCTAGATTTTGCAAAAGAATTAGAAGATTTTGGAAGAATCTATATGCTTCGCTTTAAGCCAGAATACACGATTTATGCTAGACCGTTAAGTGAATATCCGGCAAAAATTGATGAAGCCAAGTCAATAATGTTAATGATTCAAAACAATTTGGATATAAATATAGCTCAACATCCTCAGGAACTTATTACCTATGGAGGTAACGGGGCGGTATTTCAAAATTGGGCTCAATATTTGTTGACCATGAGGTATTTAGCCACAATGAATAAAAATCAAACGCTACATCTTTATTCTGGACATCCTATGGGGTTATTTCCGTCCTCTAAAAAATCTCCAAAACTTATAATAACTAACGGAATGATGATTCCTAATTATTCTAAACCCGATGATTGGGAGAAATTTAACGCTTTGGGGGTGACTCAGTTTGGCCAAATGACTGCTGGATCATTTATGTATATTGGTCCTCAAGGAATAGTTCACGGAACAACTATTACTTTAATGAATGCTTTTAGGAAGGTTTTAAAAGCAAAAGAATCTGTTAAAGGGAAAATTTTTCTAACATCCGGTTTAGGGGGGATGAGTGGAGCTCAACCAAAAGCCGCAAATATAGTTGGATGTATATCAATAACTGTTGAGGTCAACTCGTCCGCTGCAAAAAAAAGATACGATCAAGGCTGGGTAGATGTTCTTATCTCCAATATTCATGAGTTGGTTGATTTTGTAAAAAAATCTCAAATTCTTAAAAATACAGTATCCATAGCATACATTGGTAATATAGTAGAGGTTTGGGAAATATTTTTAAAAAAGGATATAAAGATAACGATTGGTTCAGATCAAACCTCTCTTCACAACCCTTGGTCTGGAGGTTATTATCCAATTGGTATTAGCTATGAAAAAGCAAACAAAATGTTGAAAGACGAGCCTGTGATTTTTAAGGAAAAGGTTCAAGAAACACTAAGGCGTCATGCGCGAGCTATAAAGCTTCATGTTGAAAAAGGAACTTATTTTTTTGATTATGGAAATGCTTTTTTATTAGAAGCTTCTCGGGCTGGTGGAGATGTTTTAAATCATGATAAAACAGATTTTTGTTACCCTTCATACGTTCAAGATATTTTAGGTCCCATATGTTTTGATTATGGTTTTGGTCCATTTAGATGGGTTTGTGCATCGGGAGATCCGAAAGATTTGGAAATAACTGATACGATTGCAAAAAATATATTGTTGGGTATAAAAAAAAATGCTCCAGAAGAAATCCAAGGTCAATTAGATGATAATATTAAATGGATAGAAGATGCTCAAAATAATAAACTAGTTGTTGGGTCTCAAGCCAGAATACTGTATGCAGATGCGCTAGGTCGAATTGAAATTGCTAAAGCATTTAACACTGCCATTTCTCAGGGTAAAATAGGTCCAATTATTCTTGGCAGGGACCACCATGATGTGAGCGGTACAGATTCTCCATACAGGGAGACATCTAATATTTATGATGGTAGCAAATTTACTTCAGACATGGCTATTCATAATGTAATAGGAGATAGTTTTAGGGGTGCTACATGGGTTTCCATTCACAACGGAGGAGGAGTAGGCTGGGGTGAGGTAATTAATGGAGGTTTTGGAATGCTTCTAGATGGTTCTAAAAATTCAGAAAAAAGATTAAAAAAAATGTTATTTTTTGACGTTAATAATGGAATTGCTAGGAGAAGTTGGGCCAGAAACAGGCCTGCTATTTTTACTATAAAAAAAGAAATGGATCGATCAAAAAACCTAGATGTAATTATTCCAGAAATTGTAGACGATAAAATCTTAGATTCTTTATTTAAATGAAAATACTCTTTAAAAACATTAAAGGACTTCTTCAGACTCTTAGTGAAACTAAAAATTACTTGAAGGGTCATGAGATGAAGAATTTATCTCAAATTAGTAATGCCTATTTATTAATAAATGATGATAAAATAATTGACTTTGGTGAAATGAATGCCTGTCCAACACTACAGGTGGATAAAATCATCAATGCAAATGGGAAATACATACTACCCTCTTGGTGCGATTCTCACACCCACATTGTTTATTCTGGTTCAAGAGAAAAAGAATATGTTGATAGGATTAATGGCAAATCATACGAGGAAATTGCAAAAAATGGAGGGGGAATATTAAATTCTGCGAAAACCCTTAAAAATACTTCTTTTGATAAATTATACAACGAAAGTGCAAAACGTCTTGAAGAAATTATAAGTCTAGGAACAGGAGCTATTGAAGTTAAATCAGGCTACGGCCTTCATCTTTCCGAAGAAATAAAAATGCTTGAAGTCATTAAAAAATTAAATGAAAATTATGAAGTCTCTATTCAGCCAACATTTCTTGCAGCGCACGCAGTACCTGATGAATATAAAAACAGAAAAGAGGAGTACATAAATCAAATAGTTCGTGAATGGATCCCATCTGTTTCTGAGAAAAAATTAGCTAAGTTTATAGATGTTTTTTGTGAAAAAGGATATTTTAATCTTGAGGAAACCAGATTAATCCTTGAGGCTGGTAAAAAACACCATTTAGTCCCAAAAGTTCATGTTAATCAATTTAATTCCTTTGGAGGAGTTAAGCTTTGTAAAGAAGTTGATGCTCTAACAATTGATCATCTTGAAGTTCTAAGCAAAGATGATTTAAAGATTCTGAAAGGTAGTAGCATGATGCCTGTTGCCCTTCCTAACTGTTCTTTTTTCCTAAATATTCCTTATGCACCTGCGCGAAAAATCATTGACAATGACATTCCTTTAGCTTTGGCTTCTGATTTTAATCCTGGATCAGCTCCATCTGGAAACATGAACTTCGTGGTTTCTTTAGCGTGTTCTAAAATGGGAATGACTCCTGAAGAGGCTATCAATGCAGCCACTATAAATGGAGCATATGCTATGGGGCTTTCAAAAGAATTAGGAAGCATCACTGTTGGGAAAAAAGCTAATATTATATTAACAAAATCAATTCCTTCATTTTCCATGATTCCTTATGCTTTTGGGTCCAATTTAATTGAAGATGTTTTGATTAACGGAAAATTTATCAAGTAAACTTTGAATAAAATAGATCAATACTATCGTCCGCCTAATAAACAAATGTGGAAAGGACGCATGTCATCTCCTGATTCTCCAAATGAATACTGGCATGAACAGGTAGCCCTAAGGACTAAAAGTAATATTTCAGATTTACATGGTAGTATCGCTCTATTAGGATATGCTTGTGATGAAGGAGTTAAGAGGAACAATGGGAGGCAAGGAGCTGTGGATGGACCTAACGCCATTAGAGAACAGTTGGGAAAACTCTCATGGCATTCAAAAAAGAAAGTTTCTGACTATGGTGACGTATTATGTTATTTAAACAATCTAGAAGTCACACAAAAATTATATTCAGATATCGTTCAAGAAATAATTGAATCTGGTCAATTAACAATCGGTTTGGGCGGAGGGCACGACCTTGCATATGGACATTTCTGTGGAATACACAGAGCCATTAAAAATGGAATGAAATCTAAAATTGGCATTTTAAACTTTGATGCACATTTCGATTTAAGACCCCCTTTAGAAGGCCCAAATTCAGGGACTCCATTTTATCAAATACTAAAAGAGTTTAAAGACGACGTTAAATATCTTGCTTTAGGTATTCAGAGGCCGTCTAATCCATTATCTCTTTATAAAATTGCTTCTGAATTCAATGTAGATTTCATACCAATAGAAGATTGTAAATCAATTAATATTAGTAATGTTTGTGGAATAATTGATGATTGTTTTAAACAATGTGAATCGATTTACATAAGTATAGATCTGGATGGTTTTAGCTCGTCAAACGCACCGGGAGTAAGTGCTCCTGGACCTTTTGGTTTTTCTACGAAGTTTTTTCAACTTATTTTCGAATATTTATTAGAAACGAAAAAAGTTATAGCCATCGATGTCGTGGAGCTCAATCCAATTTATGACGTTGACTCAATCACCGCTAAACTTGCATCTCAGATAATAGATTTAGCCGTTAGTAGATGATTTTTTTTAAGTTTGAATGAAGCTTATAAAACTTTTTTTTACAATTAAAAAAATGAAATATGAAAAAATTAATAATTAGATATTTTTTAGAGTTTTGCGTCATTATTCTTGGAATATCTATCTCCTTTTATATCGAAAAACAAAATGCTTTGGATTATAAAAAAGAATTAAAAAATCAATCTCTAAAAAAATTGATAAAAAATGTAAATGAAGATTTAATAGACAGTAAGTTTAACTACGAACAACACTCTAAGGCTTCATTATCTGGGGAAATAATATTAGAAAGAGGCAAAGATTTATATAAAACAAATAAAGACTCTTTAGGTTATTATTTAACTGTAGCTGCTGTTATTAATACCGTTTTAGTTGATAACCAAGAAGAGTATAATGCTTTAAAAAATTCAGGATTAATTGAGTTAATTGATAATGATACTCTCGTGTCTTATTTACAAAGCAAATATTCACGTCATAATTTTTATAAAAAATTGGAATCAGTGATTAATGAGCTTTCTTATAAAGCTTCCAATATAGTATATGATAAAGTAACTTTAGAAAACAAAAAAAGACTTTGGGGCCAGCCAATTTATTGGTCACCCTATAAACAAAATTCAAACTATTTATCTGTTAAGGATATAAATTTAATATATCATAAAAGAGGATTTCATGAATATTATGCAAAAGTAATTAAATCAAGTATTAAGATGGATTCAATAATTATTTTAACGTTAAAAAAAGAAATTCTTTATGATTAATAAACTTGATTCGAAAGAATTCAATCAAACCAATACGAAATAGTTATATTTAAAAAATGGATGTGAATTGAATCGTGTTTATATCTTTAAAAAACTTATAACTATTTATATATGAAAAATTTTCTTTTTTACATTATTCTTTTATCAACAAGTTTTTCTTTTAGTCAAACAATTGAAAGAATAAACAGTCCCGAACATCTTGAGAAAAATTATCCTTTTTCCGAAGCCACAATTGTTAACAATGTGATCTACCTATCTGGAGAAGTTGGAACACTTCCAAATGGAAAGTTAATTGAAGGTGGAATTACTGCGGAGACAAAACAAATACTTACAAATATTAAAAATATATTAAATAAAATGGGGGCTTCAATGGATGATGTTTTTAAGTGTACATGTATGCTGTCTGACATATCAGAATGGGGAGAAATGAGTGCTGAATATGTTAAACATTTTAAAAAAGATAAGCTTCCAGCCAGAAGTGCTTTCGCAGGTAGTGGTCTAGCTCTAAATGCAAAATTGGAAATAGAATGTATGGCTCTAAAAAATTAAAAATGAAATATTATATTATACTTGTACTTTTATTACCTCTTAGCTGTATGGAAATGCCAACTAATGGGTCTGAAACGTTTAATTTATCTGGCAATCATTTTGCTATAGCGGTTAAGGATCTTAAAAAAACAGGGGATTTTTATGCAAATACTCTTAAAATAAATGAAATTGATATTTCATCGACAGGTCTTCCTCATCGATGGTTTAAATTAAATAAAGGACTGGAAATTCATTTGGTTAGCAGTGATAAAACTCTCCCTAAAAAAACTAGAAATAATCATTTAGCAATTCAAACAAATAATATTAATGTTGTCGCTTCTTACTTAAAAGGAGAAAAAATTGAATACTATGATTGGCTAGGAAATTCAAATACTATCCAGGAAAGATTTGATGGAGTTCTCCAAATTTATCTTACTGATCCAGAAGGGAATTGGATTGAAATAAATCAAAAAGCAAAATTATAGAAAATTTAAAAATACTAATTTTCACCACAAACACTATCATTATATTCTTTTTTGGCTTCTATTTATTAAAATGGGAACCAACTGTCGTTGGAGTTTTTAGAGAAATACTAATTCTTCCAGCTTTTGTAATGCAATTATGCTTAGCATTTTATATCACAGTTATGTTATTAACTAAAAAGATGAAGCCAAACATCTTTTCCGTTGTTCATTTAACTTTAACTTTATTATTAATACTTTCTTTTCAGCTATAAAGAATTATATTTTGATATTTTATAAGTTCCTGCTTGGTTAAAAAAATATACTCTTACTTTATTGAAATTAAATGATTAACTAAATAATCATACGTATTTTTGTTTAAATTAAAATTATCGGTAATGAGAAAAATTGTTGCTTTTGGTGCTAGTTCATCAAAAAAATCAATTAATAAAATGCTGGCAAATTTTGCAGCTAAACAAATTGAAGATGCTGAAGTTAATTTATTGGATCTAAATGATTTTGAAATGCCGATTTACGGTATAGATTATGAGAATGAAATTGGTATTCCTGAACAGGCCCATGAATTTAAAAATGAATTGAGTTCTGCTGATGGGATTATAATTTCTTTCGCTGAGCATAATGGAGCTTATACTGCTGCTTTCAAAAATATCTTTGATTGGATTTCAAGAGTTGAAAAAATCGTTTGGTTCAACAAGCCAATGTTTTTATTAGCGACCTCTGATGGTGCAAGAGGAGCAATTACAGTTCTTAAAATGGCTCACGATAGAATTTCAAAAGGAGGTCAATTAGATATACCTAGCTTTTCCCTTCCAAATTTTATCCAAAATTTTGATTCTAGTTTAGGTATAACAGATGAAAAATTGAAAATTGAGTTCGACTCGTGTATTAAGTCATTTAGCGAAAATTTATAATATGTCCCTAGAAATTTATCCTGTTAACAGTCAAGCAAAAGGTGATTTTAATAATGGGGAAATCTTAGAAAATAAACCAATTGGGTTTCCTGGTGATGGTGGAAAATTAAAGCCTTACTCAAATATTTTTTATTGGGCAAACGCATGGACAAGTTCAAAAAAAAGTACAATTGGGCTTCATCCACATCAAGGATTTGAAATTTGCAGTTTTGTATTAAAAGGGCAAATAAATCATTATGATACAAAGCAAAAAAAATGGATTTTGTTAAATCAAGGAGATGTTCAAATAATCAGATCTGGAAGTGGCATATCTCATGCTGAGGAATTAATGGAAAATTCTGAAATTTTTCAAATCTGGTTTGATCCTGATTTATCAAAAACACTTAAAAAAAATGCTACATATGATGATTACAAAAATGATTCATTTGAAAAATTTGAATCCAATAAAGCAACTATAAAGTTGATTAAGAATTCTAGTTCTAAGATGCAAATGGATTCGGAGGGGGTATCTATTAAAGAATATTTTATTAAAAAAGAGGCTAATAATTTTAGTATTGATGTTTTAATCGATAAAATCCATTCTTTTTTTATTTTGGAAGGAAGTATTCAAATTGAAGATAATCTTTGCTCGGCTGGGACTTTTTTTAAAGTATCAAATACAAATAAGATAGAATTCAATATTAATTCTGATGTAAAAATTTTTGAAATCATAACTCCATTGAAACTAACTCACAAAACTTACGCTAGTACTATGATTTAGAGTGCCAATAAGCCAGGCCTAGAAATAATAATTGAAATGGCGCTCTTATAATTGCAGTTTGTCTAGTTATTCCAAGCACATTTTGGGCATCTTGACTTTGAATTAAATAAATATTTGCAGGGAATACGGCAAATAAAAGAATAATGAGTCCCCAAGCAGAATACTTTCTATATTTGGTCAACAGCCCTATTCCAAAAATTACTTCAAAAAAACCACTGATGTATACTGCTTCAATTTTCCAGGGGAAAGATGAAGGCATGATCGCCATGAAATAATTAGGATTATTAAAATGCTCAATTCCAACATATGCATAAGAAATAGCCATTAAATATATTGTTGCCTTTTTTATATATCTCATTTTATAAAAATACACTTCTAATCAAGAAACAGGTATTTTATAATTAAAATATTATATTAATACTCTTTTATTGAATACTTTCGTTGGATAATTAAAAATGAAAAAATGAAAAAATTACTACTTATTGCAATAGCATTATTTGCTATTTCATGTCAAAACACTCCTGATATGAGTCTCTATAATACTAACAAGGAAATTGCTGAAAAGTGGATTAGAACATACGAATCCCCAACTAATTATGAATTATTTGAATCATTAGTTGATAAAAATATCGTTTTTCAATCTCCTCAATATGGAGTTGGAGAAGTTGGATATGACGAAATCTTAGCTCAAGCTAAATATTATATGTCTGGTTTTGAAAATGTGACATTTACTCCTAGAGCTTGGCTTCCTGGAGTTGATGAAACTACCTTAATGGCTGATGGAAGTGTTCGAGTTTATGGAACATGGAAAGGGAATAGTATCGAATCAGGAAAAACATTTTCTCTTGATGCATATCACTATTTCAATGTTAAAGATGGTAAAATTATTGAATCTGGAGATTACTTTGACGCCACAGGAATGGTTGTGGCTACGCAACCTGACCCGGTTGAAGAGGCTGCTGCTGAATAATTCATATCTTATCTAAAACTTAAACCCTGCCTATTGGCGGGGTTTTTTGTATTTAGTATATTTAAAACATGAATGATTTATTAGAATCTCATTTCGGCATAATCCCTCTTAAAGTTGAGAAATTAAATGGATATGACAGCATAAATTATTTGGTGAAAACAAACGATAATAAGTATCTATTCAAAACATATAATACCCTAGAGCTTTTGCCTTTTTTAAAGGCTGAAACCGAAGCTTTAAAGTTTTTAGATAATAATAAAATATTTAATTCGCCAATGCCAATAGAGTTTTTAGATGGCGAATATGTAAAAAAAATAACTTACAAAGGGCAAGAAATTTTGATTCGACTTTTGTCTTATATAGAAGGGGTTTTTATAGGAGAAATTAAGTCTTCAACTGAAATTACAAATTCACTCGGTATTTTATTAGCCAAATTAAATTTAAAACTTCAGTCATGGGATAATTCTGTAATTAAAAGTAAAGAGTCCGTGTGGAATTTAAATTCCTTCACAATGTGCAAGGAGTCCATTTACCTAATTGAAAAATATTCAGACAGAAACTTGGTTCACTATTTTTTTCAGCAATATGAGTTTGAGGTCATACCACATGAACAAAAATTAAGAAAATCAATAATTCATAATGATGCAAATGAATGGAATTTACTTGTTGAAAATAATTTAGTTACTGGTATAATTGATTTTGGAGATATTTCATATTCTGATTTAATAAATGAATTAGCAATAGCAATTGTTTATAATTCCTATAAAGAGTCAGATTACTTATTCTGGGCAGAAAAACTAGTAGCATCGTACAATTCTATAATCCCATTAGAAGAAATTGAAATTAAGATTCTTTATTATAAAGTTGCTTTGAGACTATGTGTTAGTGCTTGTAATTCTGCGAAAGCTAAAAATACAAATCCTGAAAACAAGTATGCAATACATAGTGAGTCAAAAATATTAAAGATGTTGAGAGAGTGGATTAAAATTAGTCCATTTCGTGCAGAAAATTTTTTTAGAAAAGCCTGTGGTTATAAGAAATTGATACCAACTGAAAAAGCTTCTTTGATATCAAGAAGAAAAGAAATTTTCAGCACTAGTATATCGCTTAGCTATAAAACTCCTATTTTGTTTAAAAAGGCTGCATTTCAATACATGTATGATGAACAAGGGAATACATTTTTAGATGCTTATAACAATATTCCTCATGTTGGACATTGTCATCCAAAAACAATTAAAGTAGGTCAAGATCAAATGTCAAAATTAAATACAAATACCAGATATTTGTATGATTCTCTTTATGATTATTCAGAAAAATTACTCGCTAAATTTCCAAAAAGTCTGAATAAAATTTTCTTAGTAAATTCTGGAAGTGAGGCTTCTGATTTAGCAATCAGAATTGCCAAATGGTATACTAAAAAAAATAAGCTAATGGTGGTTGAGCAAGGATATCATGGACATACTCAAATTGGGATTGAAATAAGTGATTATAAGTTTAATAATTCCAAGGGTATTGGGCAACAGGAACATATTTTAAAAATACCTCTTCCGGATTATAAAAACAAGATAAAGTCAGTTGATCAAATAATTCATGGATTCGATAACCAACTAAATAACAATAGGAATAACGTAGCTCTTTTTATAAGTGAAACAATTTTAGGGTGTGCTGGACAAGTTCCCCTTCCAAAAAATTTTTTAAAAAATGTTTACTCCAAAATACGAGATCAGGGTGGTGTTTGCATTGCAGATGAAGTTCAGACTGGGTTTGGTAGAAGTGGAAATCATTTTTGGGCTTTTGAAGATCAGGATGTTGTTCCTGATATGGTTATCATTGGAAAGCCTATGGCAAACGGTCATCCAATGGGTGCTGTAATAACATCAAAAAAAATAAGTGATTCTTTTGGAGAGGGCGTTGAGTTTTTTAGCTCCTTTGGAGGAAACCCTGTTTCTTGTGAAATAGCTAATACTGTTTTAGAAATTATAGAAGAAGAAGATTTGCAGTCAGAAGCAAAAGAAATAGGAGAATATTACATGAAGAAGTTGAAAAGTTTAAAAAAGGATAGTTATTTTATAGGAGAGGTCAGAGGTAAAGGTCTTTTTTTAGGTATTGAGATAATCACTAAATCTGGCAACCCTAATCCTATTCTCGCTCAAAAAATTAAAAATGGTTTAAGAGATAAATTTATTCTTGTCGGAACAGATGGAGAGTTTAACAATGTAATCAAAACCAAACCTCCCCTATGTTTTAATAAACAAAATGTTGATCAGGTTATATTAGAATTTTCTAAAATTATTAAAAAAATTAATTAAACCTTTCGATTTTATCTTCAAAATTACCAGGCGTTCTAGGTTCTATTTCAACTGAGTATTTTCCCATGTAAAAAAATCCAAGACATTTTTCACCTTCCTTTAGAGTAATATGCTCTCCTAAATAATTCATTAACGAAGGGGAGCTCCAATACGAACCAATACCTATACTACTTGACATAAGCCACAAGTTTTGGACTGCCATTGATACAGAGGCCAATTCTTCCCACTCTGGGATGGATTCCTTTGGATCTCTCTGCATACAAATAGCTATTACAACAGAGGATTTATTAATTTTTTCTTTAATTTTTTCATACCTAAACTTAGAAAAAGTTTGAGTTGTTTCTTGATATTTACCAGCTAAAAAATCACCTAACTTTTGTTTAGAGTTCTTTTTAAAAACCTTAAATCTCCAGGGCTCTGTTTTTCTGTGAGTGGGAGCCCAATTGGCAGCTTCTAAAATTTTATTTAACTCCTTTTCATTTATTGGAGATTCATTATACAGATTTGGCATTATTGACCTTCTGTTCTTAATTATTTTATAAATGTCCATTGATTAAACAACATTGTCTTTTAGCCAGACAAGGCTTTCGTCAAAATTTGAAAAAACTTGTTCAGCAGGTATCAAGTCAGGTATTATATCTATTCTCTCCATCATATACTTGGGTTGTTCAACTATATTTACAAGTAATACTTTCTTGCCAGAGTTAATCAAATCAACTAAAACATCCTCCATTGCATATAATCCTGACTGATCAATGTATGGCATTTTGTTAAGACGAATAATGACAGTTGTAGCGTTTTCAGGTATTTGCTTAGCTAATTGTTGAAAATCCGAAGTAGATCCAAAAAACAAAGGTCCTTCAATATGTTTTATAAATACATTTTTAGGAACATTTTTTTCATCGTCCCAAGGAATTTCTTCAAGAGGAATAATTGATGATCTCTGAGCGGTTAAGTCTCCAATTTTTTTCATAAACATCAAAGATGCAA
This sequence comes from Candidatus Marivariicella sp., assembly GCF_983056325.1. Taxonomy (NCBI): domain Bacteria; kingdom Pseudomonadati; phylum Bacteroidota; class Flavobacteriia; order Flavobacteriales; family Flavobacteriaceae; genus Candidatus Marivariicella; species Candidatus Marivariicella sp. The sequence goes on from NZ_CEZOWA010000017.1 coordinate 21,899, forward strand.
TTATAAGACCTATACCAACAGCATATACAAGGTTCCATACAGATGATAATACCAATACAATCAACATTATTGCAACTTCAGCTCTAGGCATGTATGGAATTGCTTTTAACCCTTTATAGTCCATCACACCAATTCCAACCGTAATCAAAATTCCAGCTAAAACTGCAGCTGGTATTAAAGAAGCAATAGGTCCTAGGGCTAATAAGATAATAAGCAATACAATTCCAGCAATCATCCCTGAAATTCTTGTTTTACCCCCTGCATTTATATTTACAACCGTTCTTATAGTTGCTCCTGCTCCTGGGATTCCACCAAAAAGAGCACCAATAGAGTTACCTATTCCCTGACCAATAAGTTCCTTATTCGGTTTGTGTTTTGTCTTTGTCATATTATCAGCTACTACCGATGTTAGAAGTGAATCAATTGCTCCCAACAAAGCAAGAGTAAGTGCAGTAAAAAAGTATGGAGTAATACTGCTCAAGTTAAATCCATAAAATATTTTAAAGTTAGGTAATGGCAGTCCGCTAGGTATTGTTTCAATTGTTCTATAGTCTAGTTTAAATACAATCGCAATTCCCGACATTACAAGAAGGGCTACAAGAGTGCTGGGAATAGCAGTCGTTATTCTTTTGAAGCCATAAATAATTATTATGGTACCTAGGGCAAGTAAAAGTTCTAAAATATTAATGTTTGTAAGTGAATTAGATAAAAACCTGATAGATCCAATTACACCTGAGGCTTCTGCTCCCGCAAGAGCTTTTGACTCTTTTAATATATCTTCTTCAGGAATATTTTGCGCTCTTTTGATTGTTTCTGTAATTTCTTCTAAAACAAGAATTCCTTCTTGCATTTCTTCATGTAATATATTGTCTAATATTAACTCTTCTGCTCTTGGCTTGAAGCTTTCAACAAATTCTTTGTCTTCGGTTGGATAATATCCAATTGCAGGTGCTATTTGTGTAAGAAGAATTATGACTCCTATTGCCGTCATAAATCCTGAAACTACTGGATATGGTATGTATTTGATATACTTACCAAACCCCACAACACCCAGGCAAATTTGTATAAGTCCAGATAATAAAAAAACTGTTAAAATCGACGGCAAAGCTTTAGACACATCTCCATCGTTTAAGGCTACAATACCCCCAATTACAACCATACTTACCGCTGTCATGGGAGCTGTAGGGCCAGAGATTTGTGTTTCAGTTCCGCCGAATAAAGCAGCAAAAAAACTTACAAAGATAGCCCCATATAATCCAGCACTAGGTCCTAATCCAGAACTAACTCCAAAAGCTAAAGCAAGTGGTAAGGCAACTATTCCTGCAGTAAGCCCACCAAAGATATCTCCCTTAATATTAGAAAAATTTAATTTATTCATTATTTAATTTTTAAAATTTACAATCCCAGTTTCTACATCATACATGGCTGAACATATCGAAACCTTATCAGAATCAATCATTTCTTTCAATATACTGCTGTGTGATTTAATATCGTTAATTGAATTATTTAAATTATTATTAGCGACAGAATTAACAAAATGAATATTGCTGGAATTCCTCATTTCCGATTGATCTGTCTTTGTTTTGTCAATGGCTGGTTTTATTTTTTGTAAAAGGTGCGTTAAATTTCCATCTTCCAATCCATCACATGCTCCTTTAACTGCACCACAAGATGTATGACCGAGAATAACTATTAATTTTACTCCTGCATACTTACATGCATATTCAATGCTACCTAAAACATCTTTGCTTATAACATTACCGGCAACACGCGCGCTAAAAATATCTCCAATTCCTTGATCAAAAATTGTTTCAACTGGTACTCTAGAATCAATACAACTTAAAACAATTGAAAATGGATACTGTCCATTTGATGTGTCAGAAATTTGAGATTTATAATCTCTTTCTACGAAGTTTTTATTTAAAAATCTCTCATTTCCTTTTTTTAAAAAGTTTAATGCTTCTGCGGAAGAAATTTGGGATTGTGATTTTTTTGTTTGAGCTTTAATATTATTCATTTGTAGGTTCTTAGTTGATTGCATTGCTAAAATAGATAAGAAAAATTAAAAAAAAATTAAAAAAAAATTAAAAATATGTTAAAATCTGTCTTGTTTTTAACTAATCTAAATATAAAATACTGATATATATTTATTTATATTGGTTCTAACCGCAATGCATTTTACATTTATATAAATTAAACTTAAAGTTATGTCTATAAGAATCGGTAATAGTTGCTCAAATTGTGATAGTATTCAATCAGATAATGTTTGTCAAATACATTCAGTCTCTGTAAATCCAACATATACATGTAATAGTTTTTCTATGAAAATATCTATAAAAAATGACGCTAGTTGCGTTACATGTGCACGTTACGAATCCCCAACATGTGCTAACCCTAAGAAAGCTGCTCCCAAAATGTCCTGTTCTCACTGGGCTCCTAGAAATGCTGTTGCTTAATATTATTAAATAAAAAGCCATGATTTGTTAAATTCTCTGGGTTTGATATTCTGAAAAAAACTTAAGACATCCCTTGTTTTACTATATCCTAGAATAAAAGTCTGGACAATTTTCGGTTTAATAGTTTCAATAGTTTTTGTTAGGCTTACATGATTTGAATGATTGGAAAAATTTAAAATGTTATTTTTCAAACAGGTTCATTCAAAATCTAATAATTACTTTTGATGGGTTTATAATAAAAAAATTAAGCCCCGTAGTTCAAAGGATAGAATAAAAGTTTCCTAAACTTTAGATACAGGTTCGATTCCTGTCGGGGCTACAAGTATTTTCCGTTACTAAAAATTCTAAGTCAAATTTGACTGACCAAGATTTAAAAGTTGAATTCATTAAAGTCTAACCAAAAAAAAACCAAGCCTCAGTAGGCTTGGTTTTTTAATTTTAAAATTATTAGCTACTATTTATCAGCTAAATATTTTTGAATCTGAACTTGCATTCCATTAACATCCATCCAGTCAGATAACTCAGCAATCTTTCCGTCTGAATTAAAGTTTAAAACTCCGTAGTACTTATTATAAACCTTAGCTCCTGACTCCGTATGAGTCCCTGACCAAGTTCCGTAAACTCTCATTCCATATGGACTAGAAGACGCTCCTTGATCTCCATCTCCTGATGAAAATGCTGAACCTGCCCAAAATGCTGGTGCGTTTGAATTTACTAACCCTTCACCTTCTGAAAAAATTATATTATCAAATTGATCAAAATAAAGTTGAAATTGTGATTTTGCATCATCATATCCAAGAATTTGATTTCCATTATATGCTGGAGGACTCCATTTTAAAGAATCTGCCATTGTAGCCATTAAATCTTCAATATTTTCTTCCTTAAAAGCTTTCCTATAAGCACTAAACGTTTCAATTTGGTTTTCAAAAATTGCCTTATCATCAGTAGAAGAAACATCCATTTTAACTTTTGTATCTACACTAGAGTTACACGATATTAAAATCAATGTTAATGTGACTAAACTAAATATTTTTTTCATTTTAAGTTTTTTTATTAAATTCAAAATTACAAATTTTAAATGAATAATAGCTTTTAAGTATTAAAAATCAATACGTTATAGTAATAAATTGTTTTTTTTTGCAATTAAATCTCCTTCAAAACTTTAAGCTGTTCTTCCAAAAAAAGTTTTTCTAGACTGCTCTGAAAGTGGGACACCCTCAATATTATTATAATTAAATGTGACTAGTATTCTTTCACCTTCAACAACCTGGGTCACCCTATGTAGTGACTTGTTTCCCTTAAAAATCATTAGATCACCCTCGAAAGCTGGCTGAACATTTGGCTCAATTTTATTGTCAAGAATATCTTCAACTAGTTGATAGTTTTCTGATCCGTCGTCACTGTAACGCATATCAGTAAAATATTGGTAATTGCCTCCTTTTTCACAGTTTTTAATTAGTAAAGTAATGGTGAAGTCAGAATTATCGAAGTGCCAGTCAAGTGCATCTCCAGACTCGTAGTAGTTAATGTTAACACTTGATAAGTCATCGCCATAAGGGTAAAGATTTGAAACTCCCAGTAAAGAAGAAAAAAACTTTTGAATTTTAGAAGAATTATATATCTGCATTAAATAGGATTTATCTGAAATTAAATCATTTGCTACGCACTTTTTAGTAGTCCTCATTATTCTATTTCTAGCACTATTAACTTCATACGATAAGTCTGTGGGTTTAACATAAACATTGTACTCTGAGCTACTATTATATGCGTCTGACTTTAATGAATTAGCCTCAACAACCATTTCTTTAAGAATTTTTTTAGATATAAAATCTTTGAAAACAAGTATTCCTTTATCCCTTAAAAGCTGTGAAAATTTATCTGTCGACGAAAAAAAAAATTCATCGTATTGTTTGCTTAATAGATCACTAAATTTTACCATTTTTAATGTTTTATCATTTAATCTAAAATTATAAAAATCTGAATTAATTATATACATTTAAAAAAATATTTATATGAAAAAAACTCCAATAGAAGTTTTTAGTAATTGGGTCGAAAGTGGTAAAGATTTAGGAATGGAAACCGGACACAGTAAGTCTGTAGATAATATGCTTGATTATGCCACCAAAAATCAAAAAAACTTCAGTTTTATTGATGCTGGATGTGGAAATGGCTGGGTGGTACGAAAAATTTCTAAAAATTCTAAATGTATATCTGCAACAGGAATCGATGGGTCTTTAAAAATGATAACTAAAGCAAAAAAATTAGATGCTTTTAATGATTATGTATGTGAAGACTTAAATAGTTGGATGCCAAAAAATAAAGTTGATATAGTTCATGCAATGGAAGTTTTTTATTATTTCGAAAGACCTGATAAATTAATCCGCTATATTTATTCTAATTGGCTAAAAAATAATGGGAGATTAATAATTGGGATAGACTTCTATTTTGAAAACACTGTTTCACATACATGGCCAGAGGATACAGGAGTTTCAATCATGAAACTATTAAAAGAAAACGAGTGGGTGAAATTTTTTAATGAAACAGGCTTCAAAGATGTAATTTCATGGAGGGTTGGTGAAAAAGAGGGTTGGAATGGAACTCTTATTATAACAGGTGTTAAATGATATAAAAATTATGAAAAATTGGATAATAAAAGACAATAAGCTTTTAAAAGAATTTAAGTTTAAAGATTTTAATGAATCTTTAATTTTTATAAATAAAATAGGTGCTGAAGCTGAGTCATTAAATCATCACCCAACAATTATTAACACGTATAACTCTGTTGTTATTGAGTTGTGGACACATACTGAAAACAAAGTAACTGAGCTTGATTATATATTAAAAGAAAAAATTGATCAAATACGTTCATCAATTTTATGATAAAAAATTATTATTGTAATTCATTATTGATTTTATTTTTATTATTGGTAAATACAGGTTGCTCTGAAAATTCTAATAAAATAAAATACCTTGCTCTAGGAGATAGCTATACAATTGGTGAGGGGGTTGAAATAGGTGAAAGATGGCCAAATCAACTGGCATTAAGGATTGGGAAGAAATACAATTCTCAGGTAGATCTTGAAATAGTAGCTAAAACAGGATTTACTTCGGCTGAATTATTAGATACAATCAGCAAAATAAATATTTCGAAAAATTATGACTTTGTTTCTCTTTTGATAGGAGTTAATAATCAGTATAAAAATTTAGACATATTACTTTTTCAAAAAGAATTAAATATTTTAATGGATAAGGCAATCAACTTTGCGAGTGGCAATAACGAAAAAGTATTTGTTTTGTCAATTCCAGATTGGGGAATTACTCCATTTGGGGTAATTAAAAAAAGAAGTAATGTAAGTGAGGAGATTGATGCCTATAATAAATTAGTTTATGAAATGAGTTCTTCTAAAGGAATTCAATATTATGATATTACAGATATCTCAAGAAAAGTTAATGAGATTGACGATTTATTAACTGGTGACAAACTCCATCCAAGTCCATTAATGTATTCCATGTGGGTTGATAAAGTCATTGATTTTTTTGATTAAAATTATAAAATGAAAAAAGTATTTTTTGGATATTTGACCACTAAAAATAAAATTATTACACGAATTATATCCTTTATTTTTATAATTTCTTCCCCTATTTTTTATTACAAAACTACCGATGGCCTTTTTGTTGAAGATGTTTTGGCTATGTACTTTTATGGTTCAAGTTTAGAGGTGTTTTATTTTTGGGGAAGCAGTTTTATTATTATAGTTTTGATTAGTGTCCTTCTTTCTAAAAATAAACAATATGAAAATTAATACTATGCTTTTTTTACTCATCCTTATTTTTAATGTTAACTGCTCAAAAGACTCAATTAGTATTGATGGTTCCTATTTATCTGAAGATGACATTACTTTAGCTTTAAAAATCCACAATGATGCAAGGTCAGATGTTGGAGTGCCAAATCTTAATTGGTCGAATAGTCTATCTGAAGATGCCTTAGAATGGGCCAAAATAATGGCTGAAAAAGAAGATATGTTTCACTCATCTAATGCTAGTAGACCTGGTCAAGGAGAAAATTTATATTATTGGTGTTGCAGTACTGGTGAAATCGAATCTTTTAGCGCTACTCCTGGAGGAGACGCATCACAGTTATGGTACAATGAAATCTCTGATTATACTTACTCAGAAATTGGATCTCCTTTAAACGCTGATGTAATGATAGGTCATTATACTCAAATGATATGGGATTCAACAACTGAGGTTGGAATGGCTCAGGCCAAAAGTAAATCGGGTAAGCTTTTTGTAGTTGCAAGATATAGCCCTCCAGGAAACTGGGTAGGAAATTTTCCATATTAATTAATGTAATAAATTATAACATATTAAAAATAGTGTATTATTATTATTATGATATAATTTATAATATATATTTATAACACTATAAAAATATTATATCTATTTTTATAGTGTTATATTTTATTATATCTTTAAAGAAAAAATTGAAGGCGGCAAAATACATTAAACTTGAAACTTCTGACCCAAACGACTCACGACAAACAATAAAACATACTCCTGATGGTTTAAGATATTTAGAAGTGGTGGATAAGTGTAGCGATAGAATTGCTTTTTTAGACAGAGAGCTTGGAAAAAATATAATCAAACTTGCATCTTCTAATGAGATTGACACTCTTTTGGTTTATACAATAAGCTTTCTAGGTAAAAATGGGCTTGATATCTTGAATACTATAAAAACACTAATCATTCTTAACATTAATATTAAGGCTGAAAAAGAAGGCTTAGAGACACTGAATGCCGACGGAAGCATCAACAATTCTATACTTACTTTGGTCAACATGATGAGTTCAATTTATGAACATGAAAAAAATATAAAAATCCAAAAACAAAAAAAAGGAATAATCTTCGCTAAACAAAAAGGGGTTTATGAATCCAACGGAGGTTATAAACCAAAACTTAGCTATTCTGGGTTTATAAATAAAGAAAAAAATAAAAATTGTTTAATAGAGTTACAAAAAGGAGAAAGTATTCGGAAATCAGCTGAACTATCTGGAGTATCCTTAGGGACTTCAGTAAAAGTTAAAAAGCTTGCTGAAGAAAATGGGGATCTATAAAAACTAAGTATATAGATTAAATCTTTTAACGTTTTGAAACTTTATTATTAGAAATTGATCTTTGACGAGAACATTTAAACCTATCGATTTCAGATTCTCTTATTTTTACATGCTTCGTTTTCCTTCCCTGAACTCTTTCTCGCCACAACCGAAAACTCTTTGGCTTTAGCTCATTTCGCATCAACTTAATAACATCTTGTTCTTTTAGTCCAAATTGAGACAAAATAGCATCAAAGGGTGTTCGATCCTCCCAAGCCATTTCAATAATTCTATCTACTTTCTCAACAGGAATTAATTTTAAATCTTTTTTCATAATAACTTGATTTTAAATACAATATTCGCCTATGATATTTTCTTATTGTTATCTAAAAAATAGGAAACGCCTACTAGAATTATTCCTAAAATGAAAAGCATCTCTTTATTCTCCAGTAAAAAGTCGAATAAAGCCAATATTATACTTATTACAACAAGTGAAGCCCCTATATACTTTGAAATATATTTCATTAAACCTTTTATTAAAACTTAATAGTTACTAGAAGTCTATAAACAACATAAACACCAATTATCGTCCATATTATTCGTCTATTTTTAATGTACCATTCCATTGTTAAAGTTTTATTTAGAGTCTCTATCAATATTCAAAATTACAGCCAATAATATAGAAACTGCAATGATTAGCAATCCAATAATAAAAAAATGATCTGAAGGCTTAGCCCCTTCTAAAAAGCCTTCCCCTAACTTTTTGTCAATCAGATAAATAAATGATCCCAGCGGAAATAATATTAGGATAAAAGCCCATTTGCTTTGAATTTTTTTCATAAATAAAAGTTACGAATTTTATAATCAAAAATCCGGCTTATAATCACTCCTATCTCCCTTGATTAATTTTAAATATAGCATTATTGATTTTTCTTGAACAAAAACATCCTTAATCTCTTTATTTAAAAGACTCATTAACTGGTCGTACTCCCCGTAAACTTGAGTACTTAATGGGTTTTCCAAAACTTTTAAGTTTAAATGTCTAAGAGATTTAATAAATTTCTTAATTACAGGAATATAGTCGTCCTTAAGAGGTATTAGAGTTATTTCAGCAGAGATATTCATTCTATTGATTTAATTAAATTATTGTTTGTTTACGAAAGTAAATAATTATGACTTTTAATATAATCCCCCAATCCTTTTTTTTGAATTTGTAAATTTTTGTTTCGATTTCAATAGAGATGTAAGTGTTGAATTTAATTCATGTTTAAATTTATTTATTTTCTCTTTATCTCTAATTTTTTTGCCTGCATTGAAAGAGTTTTAAGAAGATACTTTTTCATTGGGTTTCAATTAAATAAAAATCTAATTTAATTTTTAATTAGCACTAAATAACTTTTTCTTTTAATTTTGAGGCATATTAATTTTAACTAACAGAAATTTATTTTTGAGATGAAAAAAATAAAATTAACTTTTTATTTGTTTTTTACTGCTGGCTGTTTATTCCAGCTAAAAGCTCAAGAGCGTCAAGATAACGCCTGGAAAGCTTTGTTTACTGATTTTAGCCTAACTGCAAGTAAAACTGTTCGTTTAGAGACGCATATAAGAACAAAAAGATTTTTTACTGAGAATGATCAATATTTAATTCGACCTTCAATAATTTTTAAGCTCAATAAATATTCAAGTTTTGCAACAGGTGTGTCATATTTATCAACTAATATGCCTGATAACCGTTTAATTGAAAACAACATCTGGCAGCAGTTTAGTTTTTCGCTCCCTATTAATCAAGTTAGCTATTTTGGTTGGATTCGTCTGGAACAAAGATGGAAAAAAAGAGGAAATCTTCCTCAAGATTTTGGCTCAAGAATCCGTTTTAGATCTGGCTTTCAGATCCCAATCAGAACAAAACTATCTTCGACTCATTTAGTTGTTTTTAATGAAGTTTTTCTCTTAATTGAAAAAAACTTTCCATACCAATATGATCAAAACTGGACGTTTTTTGGTTTTCAGCAAAAATTATCAAATAAATTAAGATTATTAAGTGGCTTCCAAAGAAACTCAATTAATAAAAAAGGAGGTTTTTTACATAAAAATATTTGGTCAACTTTACTTTTTTACAAATTATAATTTTTAAAATTTTAACAAATATTAATTAAGTTAAATCATTAGCTTAAATGCAGTATGATTGTATTTTTTTATGAACTATATTCGCGAAAAAATTCTTTTATCTAATCCTATTATTTCAAAAATTTAATGAATAGTATATTAATAGTTGTCTCGCTATCTGTGTGTACCTATACAATATTGAAAATTAAAGAAATCATTGACCCTTCACTGACACTAGCATTAATGACCGTAATGTTCCTCTTAGACGGTGCAATTTTATATGGATTTCACCTTTTGGGCTCTAACAACAAAGAAATCTCGGTAGGGATATTATTTGGAACAATCATTAAAGTGCTTTTGCTTCTTTTTGATGAATCGAACGGAAAGAAGTAAAATAAAAATATTATAATTAGGGGGTATTCCAAAGATAAATTGCGAGTGCAATAAGACAAATAATGTTTATAGCCATTGCTGTGTAAAAAATTTTCTTGGATGGTTTCAACTTTGTTATTTAATTTAAAATAATAAATTATTTTATATCTCTTTTAATCAAACTACATATTTTGAAATAAACTAACGATAAATAACCATAGATTTTTCCATAATAAATAAAATAAATGGCCTGATATAAGGCCTATTGTAAGGACTTTTTGACTTTTATTACCTCCGCCAAACAGACCGATTTTTTTTACCAAAAAAAATGACCCCAAGACACTTATTACGATCCAGATGAAAAAAGCAGCATAATCAATGAGTGTAAAAAAAGAAATCATCGTCTTTAAACAAATGTTTATTTGTCAACAATTTATAATTTTTTATACATAAATCACTAACAAAATTAAAATTTATATATTTGCAGTTCAAATTAAAAATATAATAATGAATAACGGAACAGTAAAATTTTTTAACAACAATAAAGGCTTTGGATTCATCACTCCTGATTCAGGAGATAAAGATGTTTTTGTGCATGCTAACAATCTAATTGATGACATCACAGAAGGAGACAAAGTAAGTTACGAATTAGAGTCAACTGAAAAGGGACCTAGCGCAATAAATGTGAAAGTAGCATAATTGCTATAAACATACCTTTACACAAAAGCCTATCATTTATGATAGGCTTTTTTTATACCCTTACTTAAGCAATTCTTCTTCTAGCCCCTACTGGAAATTAATAATAGAAAAAGTAAAACTTGCTTAAAAAAACTTCTATTTTTATATCTTATACATATAATATTCAATTCCATATTAGGAAATAAAATGGTTAAGTACGATTACATAATTATTGGAGCTGGTTCAGCAGGGTGTGTTTTAGCAAACCGACTCTCTAAAGATTTCAAAAATCGAGTTCTGTTAATTGAGGCCGGGGGGCCCGACGATAAAATTGAGATAGGTATTCCTGCTGGGTATGCTAATCTTCATCGATCTAATGTTGACTGGGGTTTCTGGACTGAACCTCAAAAGTTCGTTAATAATAGAAAAATATATTTACCAAGAGGCAAAACTTTAGGCGGCTCAAGCTCTACAAATGCAATGGCATATGTAAGGGGGAATAAATCAGACTATGATCATTGGAAAAGTTTAGGAAATAAAGGATGGTCCTATGATGAAGTTCTTCCTTATTTTAAAAAATCAGAATATAACGAGGATATTAATAATAAATACCACGGGGAAAAAGGATTATTAAATGTCTCTTATGCAAAAGGTTTTCAGACTCCATATGCTCAAGCTTTTATTGATGGTTGTTCTGAAGTAGGAATTCCAAAAACAGATGATTATAATGGCAAACACCAAAATGGAGCTAGTCTTCTTCAGTTTACAATAAAAGATGGGAAACGCCATAGTGCTGCATCAGCTTTTTTAAAGCCTGCAATGAAAAGAGAAAATCTAAATATTCTCACGTGGGCAAGAGTTAAAAAAATATTAATAAAAGACAAAAGGGCTATTGGTGTTGAGTTTTTAAATAAAAAAGGGGAGTTCAAAAAAGAGTTTGCTCATAAAGAAGTTATCCTATCCGCTGGAACCTTTCAATCTCCTCAAATACTTATGCTTTCTGGAATTGGAGATGCTAAAAAGTTGAAAGTAAGTGGTATTAAAGTAAATAAAAATCTCAAGGGTGTTGGAAGTAATTTACAAGATCATTTAATAGTACTTGTGTCAAGTCTTTCCAAGAATCAGGAAGGCTTTAATCATCATTTAAAACCAATGAATCAATTTTTTGACATTCTAAACTATTTTATTAATAAAAAAGGTCCAATGACTTGTAGCATATTGGAAGCTGCAGCTTTTTTTTCAGTCCACAACTCTATTAATCCAAATCTTCAATTCCACTTTTCTCCTCTCCAAATTGGAAGTGATTACACAACAGATGTTTATAATCCAAAAACATACCCTAAGATAGACGGATACTCAGTTGTACCTACACTACTTAAACCAAAAAGTAGAGGATACGTTGATATTAAATCAGCAAATTTTATGGATGACCCTATAATTCAACCCAATTTTCTTTCAGATGAAGAAGATTTAAAAATCTTAGTAACCGGAACTAAAAAAGCACTAGATGTTTTAAACTCCAATGCATTCAGCCCGTTTAGAAATGAAAATAATCTACCTAAAGATAAATCTGAAAATGGAATTATAGAGCATATCAAAAAATCTTTAGAAACGGTATACCATCCAGTAGGGACAAATAAAATGGGTGACGATAAAATGGCTGTTGTAGATGCTGAATTAAAAGTTCACGGATTGTTGGGCCTCAGGGTTGTAGATGCCTCAATTATGCCAACAATAGTTTCTGGCAATACAAATGCTGCATCGATAATGATTGCGGAAAAAGCTGCAGATATGATATTAAAATCATAAAATATAATTCCTCAAAATTAATCCTCTAATTACTATTAACCAAAAATTAAATAATTCGTGGTCTTTTGCTTCACTAGAGGATTAAAATTAAGTAAAATAGTATATTAAAAATATAAAAAAGTAAACAGTTAAATATCCTCTGTAATAATTCCTAATTTTTAAATACTCTTTGTTTTCTGGGTACAGATTGAAAAATAATCCTAAAATTTCTTTTTTAAATATAGGCTTAATATTGATTTTCCAATCATTTGTTTGATAAATGATTTTTCTAAATTTACTCCTAAAAAAGGAGCTTGGAATTCCCCAAAAAAATAAAAGAATCAATAAAATTGCTTTTTTGCTCAAAAGTTGATGTTTATTTAAATCTCTATTTGTAAAAACTCAATTTCTGGGTTTTGTCTAAAATGGTTACAAACTATTAAGTTATTATTTTTGGTTGTAAATACTTTAAAAACATAATATTCGTCCATTTCTCTTCTTGATATTTCAAGGTCATATTTTTTAACTGTACGCATAACAAAATTAATTAAAGGAAACTTAAATTTAATTTGAATTGGAATAATTATTTCTTTTGTAATAATATTATTTGCCTTTATAGTCAATTTAGCACATTCTTTATATGCAGAAATCAACCCTCCAATACCTAATTTAGTTCCTCCAAAATATCTAACTACAATAATTAAAATATTAGTGAGGTCGAATGACATTATCTGACCGTATATAGGGGTTCCAGCACTATTTCTTGGCTCTCCATCATCATTTAATCGGCAGGTTTTATTTGAAATCCCTATCTGATATGCATAACAAAAATGCCCGGCAGTATGGTGTGTTTTTTTTAGGTTATTTATATGTTTTCTAACCAATTCAACTTCATGTATCGGGAATGCATAGCCAATAAACTTACTTTGTTTTTCTTTCAACAAAAACTTAGAGCTTACATTAATAGTTCGATATGTGTTTTTCATTAATTTAAATATACTGAATAGTCCTTTTTTAGTTGTAATTAATAGTTTTTATATCTTGTGATTTTAATCATAACTTTTTAATTGACTGTTTAATTATGGAACTGAACATACTTGGTCAAAATCTAACTGAATGTTGTTTGAATCCTTTAACAGGCTATTTTAGAGATGGTTCTTGCAAAACAAACAATCTAGATCTAGGAACCCATACTGTCTGTGCGATAGTTAATCAGGATTTTCTTGAATATTCTGCTTCCATGGGAAATGATCTCATGACGCCCCAACCACAATGGGATTTTTTTGGATTAAAACCAGGAGACAAGTGGTGCTTGTGTGTTTTACGATGGCTAGAAGCAGAAAAAGTGGGTAAGGCACCTCCTATTGTTTTAGAGGCTACTCATGAAAAAACATTACAATTCACTTCATTAAAATTATTGAAAAAATATGGTATTTAATAACTATCTAATCCTAAGAGTGTGTATTTTAGACTGAGTTTATTATTTTAACAAAAAGATATTTAATTTTAAAACACATAGGTATATAATTAAAAATATAAAACATGAAACAATTTATAACAAAATGGTATCCAGTAATTTTAGCTTTCGCATGTATGTTATATTCTATTGGATTTGGTATTGCTGGCATGACTGATGAAGCTCAATATTCAGCTCATTGGCCTGGAACAATTTTATTGTTTGCAATAGCAATTAGACAAAGAAGAACATCATGAGCATAAGTTTTTTTATAGTGGGAGGTGTCATTTTCTCTTTATACATATACCTTACCTTGTGGAATATTTTCTATTCTAGTAGAAAACAAAGGCAAGAGAATTATCCAAAAATTTCTAAAAATCAAGATAAGAAGTCTGAAGAAAGTTGATTACGAGTACATTTGAAATGCGAAAAAACTTAAATTACTTTAAATTTATTCAAAGTAATTTTAGATATGTTTTATATTGGGATGTACTACCAAAAAACATATATGGCTAATAACAGCCCTCCAATTAAAAACGAAAAACATCCTGTAAAGAAGCATCCTTGATAAATATCTTTTTCTCTTATCATCTCTTCGGCCATAATCAAATATAGCTCAAAAATAAATTCAAGATTATTTTAAAAGTTTAGACATATTTTTTTTGATATGTATTTTACTATTTTTTATAGTTTTTATTAATCATATAAATAAACAAGGGTGGAACAAAAAAAATAAAAATTATTCCAAAAAATACATATAGGAAATAACCTAAAATACCCGAGAAGATTAAAGCTAACAAGTATTTGTTTTTCATATAATAATATTAAAATCATTGTCCCAATTACTCGAAACTAAGGACGAAGTATTAGGATGTTTTTTATTTGTTACTTTTATAAAATATATGAAAAAAGTTCTATTTTTTTGTCTTTTGATTACATCTTTTCATGTTTATTCTCAAAAAGAATTTAGTAATGTGGTTTTAAACAGAACTTCTAATCGTAGTCCTTTTAGAGGCTTTGCTATAGGGTTTTTAGTTCAAGGCCAATTAAAATATCCGTATCCATATTATGGCCCTGAAGTTAATGGTTTGTATAATGACGGTGCTTATCATTATATGATTGATTTTTATATAAAAAAATTCTTGGTTGGCTTTCAAGTGACGGATGAGTATTTATATCTCCAAAAAAATGATTCCAATGCTGTTTGGAAGCCGAGAGGCTTTAATGGTAGTTTTACTTCGCTCACAAGAGCTTATTGGATTTCATTAGGGTACAACATTTATGATGAGTTTAATTTTAAATTAAGTATTGGTTTTAGAAATGGCCCAAAAAAGAGTTTTCTTATGACCAGTAAGTCTCCGTCTGAAATTGCTGTTGGGTTTAATTATAATGACCCCTCTAATTTACTTAATGAGCCCGGAGAGATGATGGATGGATATTCTGAAATTGATTTTTCAGCATCAATAAATTATCCTATAAAATTGTATAGAAAGATAGCTGCTGTTCCTGAGATTGGATATTCTTTTAAACACGGAGGGTTGATAACAGGCATGAGTTTTCTATTTTTAAATTAATAGTATGAAAAGATTATATTTTTTTGTTTTATTGCTTTTACTGAATGGTTGCTTTGATCGTGTTTTATCTGATGATGTTTTTGAAATTACTAAGGCAAAATCACCACCAATTATTTTACTTATTGGCAGTCCTATAATTGATATAGAATTAGGCGTTGGTTTTGTTGATCCTGGATTTACTGCTACAGATTTAGACGATGGCGATCTCACATCTTTAGTAATTGTCTCTGGAACAGTTGACACTTCAATTACTGGTGCTTACCCTATAACATATACTGTAATAGATAGTGATGGTAATTCCATTTCAATAACTAGAACTGTAGTTGTAAGTCTAGATATACCTCCTGTAATTACTTTAACAGGTTCTCCAACTATTAACATAACCCTTGGAGATGATTTTACAGATCCTGGAGCTACTGCTAAAGATAATAAAGACGGAGATCTAACTGCTTCTCTAACAACTTCTGGGACAGTAGACACATCTAATGTGGGAACATACTCTATAGTTTATTCTGTTTCTGACTCTGGGGGTAATTCAACTTCTTTAATAAGAACAGTAATTGTAGGAGAGGCGTTAATATATTTTGAAACCGGTACCTGTAAGTGTCCGTTGGCATCAATAGGCCAGACTCAAACAATAAATGGAATAGTCTATATTGTTGTTGATAATAACTCTCTAAGATCTCAAGTCACAAACGCTAATTATAATTTATGTACGACATTAGTTACTGATATGAATGGACTATTTGAAGACAATTCATCTTTCAATTCTAGTATTAGTTTTTGGGATACTTCAAATGTAATCAGTATGATTGGGATGTTTAAAAATGCAAATACCTTTAACCAAGATATTGGAGGTTGGAATACTTCAAAAGTCACTAATAACAATAGTATGTTTGAAAATGCTACTTTATTTAATCAAGACATCGGAAATTGGGATACCTCAAGTATAATAAATATGCAAAATATATTTTATAACGCTAATTCATTCAACCAAGATATTGGAGCTTGGGATACTTCAAGTGTTATGAGTTTAGGTTATATGTTTAGAAAAGCTACATCATTCAACCAAGATATTGGAAATTGGAATACTTCAAACGTGATTAATATGTATAGTCTCTTTGATGGAGCTGAATTATTTGATCAAGATATTGGGGGTTGGGATACTTCTAATGTAGCTAGTATGCGTTTTCTTTTTAGAGGAGCTACTGCCTTTAATAAAAACATTGGGGCTTGGAATACGTCTAGTTCAAATATTATGACGGGTATGTTTTTTAATGCCTCTTCCTTTAATCAAGATATTTCAAGTTGGTGTGTGAAAAACTTTGTATCTAAACCTAGGGATTTTTCAATAAACTCACCTCTTACTGAAGAGAACAGCCCCCTGTGGGGAGGGGGGACTTGTTTAGATTGATTTTTTTGTGTGTTTGCTTAATACAAATAAGTTTATTTACAGCTGAGAAATTGTTTTTTAAATAATGCTGGTCTTTGACAATTTGATATTTAAATTGATTAGGCCAATAATAAACTTTCAGAATTGAGGATTTATTATTAATGATGATTTGTTGAGTTTTTTGTAAAATTGATCTTATTATACGGCTTTAGTACTAGTTTTTTTTGTTCTTCATTGAGTTTGTATTTTTTATTTACCTCTACTTTTTTAAAAATCTGCTCTTCTGAATTTGGCCATCTTATACTTAAATTATCTATTAGTTCACTTTTACCTAATCCTATTTCAGCTTGCAAGCTATTTGAGCCAAAACTTCCACCCGTATTAATTGAATGAAATACAGTTCTCCCATCGTCTAATTCGAGCTTTATCTGTGTCCCTATTGCGCTCCGATTTGACTGAACACCTTCTAAATTAATTACAATCCAATTATTTTTTGAAATGGGGTTTTCATAGCAAATATTAGGATAATTGTCTCCTTCATAAGCTCCTCCAAGAACGGCATAAATATCTTGATCCCCGTCATTATCCAAATCTGCAAAACCTACACCATGACCTTTTTGAATATGACCAAATCCTCCGGCAGAGGTTACTTCTTCAAAGTTAATACCGTCTTGATTTCTAAACATTCTGTTTGGAACAACAGAGGTGAATTCAGGAGAACCTGTACCTATATAAAAATCTGGCAACCCGTCATTGTCAAGATCACCAAAATTACTTCCCATACCATACAAGCTAAGATCAATATTAAAAGATTTGCTCTGATCACTAAAAGTTTCATCTCCATTATTAATATATAATTTTGATTTATTTGTGAGCACCTCTTTCCCTTGAGTTTCTCTTGCAAAATCACCAGATAGATTTTGTAAGTTGCGCTTATCGTAACTCGCAACAAAAATATCATTGAATCCATCATTGTTTACATCCCAAAACCATGTTGGAAAACTGAAATTAGGACCTTCAACCCCAGCTGTTTTAGTGATATTTTTAAATTTTCCAAGATCATTTCTTAATAATAAATTTTTTCCACCCATCACAGAAATATAGAGATCTGGCCATTTATCATTATTAATATCACCAAAGACAACACCCTTTACAAAACCTTCTATGGAGCCTAAATTATAATTTGCAGATTGTTCTAAAAACCTTCCGTTTTTTTGATTTATAAATAATTCGCAGGGATGAGACAGATTTTCATCTGATTCATTTCCTATAAAAAGATCAAGAAATCCGTCATTGTTTACATCAGCCCAAGCTGCTGTTTGAGTTGGGTGAAAAGATAGTAATCCTGCTTCTTTTGTTACATCAGAAAAAGTTCCATCACCATTATTTTTTAAAAGTGAATTTGGATGACTTCCTCCCTCACCAAGCCAGGCTCCTCTCAAAATAAAAATATCAATATTTCCATCATTATTATAATCTGCATGGATACAGTTGAGCCCACTAACTATGCCTTTTAATCCAGCATTTTCAGTATTATCAATGAAACCAGTGCCTGTGTTAATAAATAGTTTGCTTTGATCAGTCATCCCATAGGAAGTAGTGAAAATATCAATTAATCCATCATTGTTGAAGTCATCGAGGCTAACTCCTCCTGACAAACCATCTTGAGCAATTCCCAAATCAATTCCTACCTCTTCAAATAAGGGGAAATCTTTTTTTTCCCGATCCCAATTTGGATAATTTATGAGATATTTTTTTGGAACATTATCTGGATACTCTCCAACGGTCATATGTGCAAGATTTAATAACCATTTGTATTTTTCACTGGGGAATTTTTCATAAATCAGAGAGTAAATTTCTATAGCTTTATTGGATCCATTTTTTTCAATGTGGTAGGCTTCACTTCTTAGAGGTAAAATACAAGAATATGCATTGTGGTTGTTTTGACAATTAGTAACCTCTCCAAGTCTAAAATATGCCAAAGCTAGCAACTCAATAATTGGAAGTAAATCTTTATTTATGAGATCTTTATAAGAGATTTTTTGTCTTATAATTAGGTTTTCAATTTCATCAATACATATTTCATTATTACCCGATTTCAAAAGCTCTTGACAATATTTATACCAGTATATTATTTTTTCTTTAGGAGCAACTTTGGAGATTTGTGATTGATAGTGATTAGCAAGTTTCTCATTCCAATGATAGTAATTTAGTGGATTTCCCTGTTCGTTAAGGTCTTTTAAAGTGTTAACCATTGAAAACTTAACAGAATCATTTTCTTTTTGAATTCGAGTATAGCTTGTTTGACTATAAACCTTATTGCTCAAAACAATAAGTAGTGTTAAAAGAAAACATTTAATATTCATACTCAAATTATTCTTTGAAATTTTAGATTACTCATATAAAAATTTGATTGGTGAAAGATATTAAAAAGTAAAACAAAATCAATTAAGTGAACACTATCGGAATATAAATTCAGATATTTCTGTAAATTATTTTTTATATTATTTTAGTTAAAATTTTAAACAATGAAAAAACTATTTATTTTTTTACTTTTCGCTCCTCTAATTTCTCTAATTAATTGTTCAAAAGATGATCCCCAATTTGATCCAATTTCAGGAGTTTGGCTTAGTGAAAGTAACACTGACAATACTGATGGAGATACAGTCTACTATCAATACGCACATAATTTTACTGATGGACAGTTTGGTGTAAAAACAAAATTTTCTATCAATAGTGTTGAGAATTCTATATCTGAAAAAGGGGGGGCTTGGAAAAACAATGACCCAAACTGTAAGTTAGAGGACTGTCCTGGTGCAAATTCTATAAATCAAGAATACACAATAAATGGAGAAATTGTTTTTATTATATTCTCTAATAACTTCAATTCGCTAACCTGGAATGGTGTGAGATTTGAAAAAAAAGATGAAATCTTCTACAGTGATTTTTAATATAATATGTTTTATTTGACTTATTATTTTGCTTTTAAATACTGTTAAGAGGTGAGTGCTGATATTCATTGACAAAAAAATCTATACGGATGGTTCTCAGTTAAAATAAAATATAGATAATCTCCCTAACATCATTATATGGTTTTTATTAAAAAATAATTTTATATTTATTTTTTAATAAAACTATTAAACCAAAATTATGTCTCAGTCAAGAAGATCCTTTATTGCAGCATTAGCTTTAGGAACTACAGCAAGTGCATTCCCTTTACTTGAAGAAATTGAAAAGCTAGATTTGAATTTAGAAATTACTGATAATGAGGTTTCAGATGCAAATAAATGGGTGGCCAAAGTAAAAGGAACTAAAAAAATTGTGTACGACGGTACTTCCTTTAATAAAGGTTTTCCTGTGCACTGGAACTGGGCGTTTTATCAGTCCAACATCGACATGAAAGTTCCTGAAAATGAAATAACGGCAGTTACTGTTTTTAGATCGTTTGGGATTTCCCCAGCTTTTAAATCTGCCCTTTGGGAAAAATATGCTTTTGGGGAATTCTTCAAAATAACAGATAAAAAAACCGGAGAGCCTTCCGTTAGAAATTTTATTGATTTTCCCGAGAAAGGAGATTTACCAGCAGGAGGGACTACAGGTATCTCCGAAATGCTTGAAAAGGGTTCAATGTTTGCTGTTTGTGGAATAGCTACAAAAATCATTAGTGGTGTTGTTGCAAAAAGAATGAATTTGAACGCTGATGAAGTGTTTCAGGATTTTAAGGACCATGTTATCGAAGGAATCCAAATTGTCCCAACTGGAGTATGGGCGCTTGGAGAAGTTCAAGCCAAGGGATGTGGATATATTTTTGCAGGATAAATTTCTGTATGTGGAGTTATGAAAGAACCAAATAGACGATACGAAAGATCATAAACTATGGAAATAATTTGGCTCGATAATTATAAACTGAGGCACAAACTACTTCACGTTACCTCAATTTAAATTTTTATTGTTTCGAAAATAGCGTTAAATTCGGGCTTAGGATTATGAAAACGATTAAATTAAATTCAGACCACTTAGGAGTTATCTCCGGTTTACTTTGCATTGCACATTGTGCTTTTACACCAGTTCTTTTCTTATCACAAACACAATTTCTAAGTTTTGCATGGGAGAATCCAGTCGCATGGAAATCCTTTAATTTTTTGTTTTTAATTATTTCTTTTACAGCTATTTGGCAATCCATAAAAAACTCTACTAACTCATTTATTAAGTTGTCATTATTTGTAGTTTGGGTACTTCTTTGTGTATTTATTTTGAATGAGCTGTTTGAACTTTATATTATTCCAGAATTATTCACCTATTCAGCCGCAATACTTCTTTGTGGATTACATCTTTATAATTTAAGTTTTTGTAGATGTAAGGAGGATGATTGTTGCATTCATAAAACATAACATAATTATTACTGCAAAATTTATAAATTCAATAAGAAAAAAAACACTAAGATGTTATTGGATGTTTTTTGTTTAAGGATTCATGATTATAACATTAACTCAGAATAGAAAAAGTTTATTAAGCTTTAACAGTTTTTAAATATGAATATATTGTAATTTTAACATTGAGTTGTGTGGTTCTTTTTTCCTCACTACTTTTTTATCCCTCTAATTAATTTTAGAGGGATTTTTTAAATATTTTATTGAGATTAAATACTTAGGAGTTTTTCCTAAAAAAAAATTCAGGTGTTTTGGTTTACTATCCCTTTTTTTAATTTCAATAAGAAGTCTTTATTTTTTTCAAAGATTTGTAGGGACGAATTCTTGATAGATTTTCACCATCAATTTTCACAATAGTTTCTCCTTTTATTGAAAATTCTTTTTTTATGCACTTATAAAAGGTACTTAAATCAATTTTGATTCTAAAGCTATCGCTCAAGATTGATTCAGTTAAAAGTCTTTTTATGAAATAGTCCCTTTCTCTAAAAGAATAGTCAACAACCAAAATATTAATAACAGAAAGAGCCTTTTTATTGACCTCTAATTCATCTAGATCTATTTTATGTCCTTGACTAAAAGAAATCATTGGAACTAAAATTAGAAGGGGTATATGTAGCTTTTTAATTAACTCAAATTTAAAAAATACTTAAGTTTTATATTCTTAAGCATAATAAAACTTTTTTTAACCCTCAGTCCTAAGGTTTAAATTAGATTTGCAAATTCATTTTTAACAATAAATATGTTCGAATTTGTAAGGAAGCGTAAAAACAACGTGTTAAATGATTTTTTAAGTGGATTCACTGTTTCTCTAGCTTTAGTTCCAGAGGCTGTTGCTTTTGCATTTGTTGCGAAGGTTGATCCTTTAGTAGGTCTTTATGCTGCTTTTATAATTGGTCTAATTACTTCAGTTTTCGGAGGGCGTCCAGGAATGATCAGTGGAGCTACTGGAGCCTTAGCAGTGGTAATGGTTAGCTTAGTAGCGGAAGGAAATAATTTAGGTTCTTCAAGTGACGATCTAGGTTTATATTATCTTTTTGTTACCGTAATTTTAATGGGAATCATTCAAATTATTGCAGGGTTGCTTAAGCTGGGAAAGTTTGTGAGATTGATTCCTCACCCTGTTATGATGGGCTTTGTAAACGGCCTGGCTATTGTAATTTTTATTTCTCAATTAGGAATGTTCAAAACAGTAGATGAAGGAGAAATTATTTGGATGAAAGGAGAAGCATTATGGTCAATGATTGGTTTGATAACTCTAACAATGCTTATTATGTTTGTTTTACCACTTATAACCAAAAAAATTCCTGAAGCTCTTATAGCAATTGTAGTTGTTTCTATCTTAGTTTTTATTGGTGACTTTGAAGTCCCAACTGTTGGAAGTTTTATTAAAGATGGTGGTGGAGAAGGTTTGAAAGGAGGACTTCCCACATTTCAATTGGAGATCTTTAATAAAATACCCTTTGACCTTGAAACGTTAATTTTTATAGGGCCCTATGCTTTAATTTTGGCTGCGATTGGACTTATTGAGTCTTTAATGACTCTAAATTTAATTGATGAGTTAACAGATAGTAGGGGGAATTCAAACAAAGAGTGTATTGCTCAAGGAGCTGCAAATGTAGTGACTGGTTTTTTTGGAGGAATGGGTGGATGTGCAATGATTGGACAGTCCATAATAAATATTAAGGGGGGAGGTAGGGGTCGTCTTTCAGGAATAGTAGCCTCTTTATCTCTTTTAGCTTTCATACTTTTCGGTTCTAGTTTGATTGAGCAAGTTCCGATTTCGTCCTTAGTTGGAGTTATGTTCATGGTTGTGTTTGGAACTTTCGCATGGTCTAGCTTTAGAATAATGAATAAAATTCCATTCTCTGATGTTTTTGTATTGGTTTTAGTTTCTACTCTTACTGTTGTTTTTGATTTAGCAATTGCTGTTATAGCAGGAGTGATTGTTAGCGCGTTAGTTTTTTCATGGGAAAATGCCAAACGTATTAGAGCAAGAAAACGAATAAAAAAAAATGGCACTAAGGTTTATGAAATATGGGGACCCCTATTTTTTGGAAGTATAGCTGAATTCAACAATAAGTTCGATATTAAAAAGGACCCTTCTACAATTGAAATTGATTTTATTGAATCCAGGGTATGCGATCATTCTGCTATTGAGGCTATATATAATTTAGTAAATAAGTACAATCATGAAAAGAAAACTATATTATTAAAACACCTTAGTAAGGATTGTAAAGTGATGCTTTATAAATCTAATCCTTTATTTAAAGAAATTATTCTAGAAGCAGTTGATGATCCTAGATATCATTTAGCTGAAAATCCAGAAACATTTGATAAGGGTTTAAAAGAGTTTAATGTTTTATAGAATATTAAACATCAACAGCTTTCAAGCAACTTTATATCTTACAGTTTAAGAAGATTTAATCCTAACTTTAAGGCAAACATAAAATTTAATACTAGAAAATATGAATAGTGAAACCTTCCATAAGCTTGAAAAGTTTAAGAATCAAATAGATTTAAAAGTTAAGAGCGGAAAACATTCTCATTATGTTTTGGAACAATTTGATGCTATAGCAGAATTATTTGGATTAAGTGAAAATTTATTAATAGATGATTCTAATGAAGAGCACTATGATAAATTGAGTATATATTTAATTAATAGTCTAGTTAAAGAAGTTTATGAGGAAAACGCTTTATAAAAATTCTTTAGTGTTTAATTCAAAATGTTGTATCGATCTACTTTCAAATCACAGATACCTCTTTTAAAATTTAATGAATGTGGTTGTGGGTTGTAAAATACCCTTTTTAGAGCCCTAATAAAATACATGTTTAAAACTGTTTTGTATATTGCTTGTAGTTAATTGTAAATCAATAAAAATGAAAAAAATAAGTATACTTTTTCTATTGTTTTCGTCAGTTGTCATGGGTCAAGAATGGGTAACTCCCATAATTGATGGTTATGGAGAAATCAAGTATTCAAAAAATGTTGCGGTTCAACCAGATAATAATTTAGAATACAAAATTGTTTATAAAATCACTACAAGCGAAACAAGAGAGGGTATAAATAAAGGGCTAAATGGTATAGCTCACGCTATAAATATGCTTGGCTGTAAAAATATTTTAAAGGACGATGTTAAAATTGTAGCTACAATTCAGGGGCCTGCAACATCAATAATATTGACAGATGAAGCACACCAAAAAAAGTTTGGTAAAAAAAATCCAAATACAGAGGTTATAGATCTTTTATCTCAATATGGGGTAAAGTTATTCGTTTGTTCTCAGGCTACCGCTTATAAGAAAATAGATAGTTCAAAAATCAATAAAAATATTACTGAGGCTCTTTCTGGATCAAGTGTACTTCTTAATTATCAATTAAATGGGTATGCTCTGATGCAATAGTTTACCAAAGTCAATTTTGTTTCTATTCTAACCCCACTAATATGAAAAAACCACTTTTATTATTAATACTTTTTGTTTTTTTATTGTCTTGTAGCTCTAAAGATGATTCTTGTGTTACCGACCCACCTGACTCCGAAGTAGTATGTATTGAAATTTATCAACCTGTATGCGGTTGTAATAATGTAACTTATTCTAATAATTGTTATGCCGGTGCAAGTGGAGTTTCAAGTTGGACTCAAGGTGAATGTTCAAAATAAACTACCGTTATGTCTTCTTCTTTTAAATCGGATGTTTTTAATTTATTACATTTAAATAAAGTAGTCTTAATGAAAAAAGTTCTTGATAAATATCAACTGCATAATTAATACGGTTATTATGATTGCTCTTATGATAAAAAATATTTGAAGAGAAAAAGCAATAACTAAACCACAAGCATATCTTCTTCATCTGAAATAAGCTTAATAATTTTAAAAAAACTAATCAATGATTAAATCAATAAATCCATTAAAATATTGTGTAATTTTTTATTTTATTATTGGTTGTGTTTCAGCACCTAAAGTTATTTTTAAGGAATATGTTGACACAAAAACTAAATCAATTAGTTTTCAGAAAAAGAAAATCTTCTCATTTGATGAATCGGGGGTATATTTTTCAAATGATTTTGAAGGTGCTCGTTTAAATAATGTTAACCAGCAAAACGACAGCACCTATCTTTTATCTTTTCTGCCAGAGAATACGCCAATTAATCCTAGTCCTTTTTATTCCTTTAAGGTTTGGAGCTCCTCATCTAAAAAAGTTTTATTGAAGTTTCAATATCCTGAGGGATATAAGCATCGTTATGTCCCTAAAATCAAATTTAATGGTAACTGGAAAATAGTTGATACATTAAATTTCAAATTTGATCAAAATATTAGTACACTAATTCTTAAGATAAATGAAACACCTAAAATTATTTCAGGACAAGAGTTACATACCAGTAGTATTATTTACAATTGGGTAAATGATTTAGTTAAGGGTAAAGAAAACTATGTGAGATTTAAAAAAATAGGTAAAACTAAATTAAATCGACCTTTTAAAGTTTTAGATATTTATAGGGGTTTACCAAAGAATAAACCCATTATTGTTTTATTAACTCGTCAACATCCACCTGAGGTAACAGGGTATTTTGCTTTTAAAGCATTTTTAGAAACTATACTTATAGAAAATAAATTATCATCAAATTTTTTGGACAACTATAGGATTTTAGCTTTTCCACTTATGAATCCAGATGGTGTTGATCTTGGGCATTGGAGACATAATGCTGGAGGAGTAGACACGAATAGAGATTGGTCTTTTTATAATCAACCTGAAATAAAAACTACAGTTGATTACATTACAAAAGTCCTTAATAAAAATAATTCAAAACTTATATTAGGACTTGATTTTCACTCTACATACAATGATGTTTTCTATACTAATATAGAACGAAAACTAACTGCATTACCCCAATTTTTACCTAAATGGTTTTCTTCTTTGGAAGAAAGAATTCCTGAATATAGAGTAAATGAAAAGCCGAGTAATAGTTTACAACCCACCTCCAAAGGGTGGTTTCTTAATGCGCATAAAGCTGTTGGTGTTACCTATGAAATAGGTGATAATACTCCAAAAGATCGGATTAAGTTAATCGGTAAAGAGTCTGCTCAAGCTATGATGGGAGTTTTGACAAACATTGGGCAATAAATAAAAATCCATAATTGTGGAAGAAAAAAAAGCTAAAAACAAAAAAATTAATCTGGGTGGATCTTATAAATTTAAGATTGCCAAAAAGTATAGCAAACCTAAAAGAAAAGGTGATAAAATTGCTAATAGAAGAAAGAAAAAATAGTTTAAATGTTATTTTTTTTCTCAATTATTCTTCAAAATTTTAATCCTTATTTATGTCTTAGGGTCTGTTTTATTGATTTTTATTTTCAAGTTTATCT
Organism: Candidatus Marivariicella sp.; assembly: GCF_983056325.1. Taxonomy (NCBI): domain Bacteria; kingdom Pseudomonadati; phylum Bacteroidota; class Flavobacteriia; order Flavobacteriales; family Flavobacteriaceae; genus Candidatus Marivariicella; species Candidatus Marivariicella sp. Next base: position 48,605 of record NZ_CEZOWA010000017.1, read on the forward strand.
AATCTATTTTCAATACTTTCTAGTTTCGAAAGTATCTCTTTAAAGTAATTTCTAGCCTCTATAGGACAATGCTCTTTAAAATGTTCTATGTTTTTTTTAAAACCAAATAATGCCATATTAATAAAGTTATTTAATTCTTATAAATTGAAATTTAATCAAAATAAAAATCAATCCAATGAAAAAATTACTTACACTATTAGCCCTTATATTTATTGTAACTCCAGTATTATCGCAAAATAAAGAACGTTTAAGCGTACACTATATAGATATTCCCCAAAGTTTAGTCCAGGATTTCAAAGATTTTAATGAAAAAAGAAATTTGATACTGGAAGATGCCGGTTTTGGTAAAGACTTTTACAAGCTATACAAGGTTAATGATTCTGACGAATCAAAAATGTACAAGTATTTTATGATTAGTCGATATACTAGTGACATGCACTACGAAATGACTCATAATGTGAGTAAAGAATATGATGAACTTGTTAAGTATTTTTGGGACTCTAATATGGCTAAAATATTCTCAATGGATGATAAAACTCACATCTATAGAAAAGTTTACAGATTAGAATAGAAAATTAAAGTTTGTTCTTGTGTTAATTAAATCTAGCTAAGTGGTAAAAGAATAAAAAAAAGCTCACTTTAATTTGTGAGCTGTTGTGGGTCTTACTGGATTCGAACCAGTGACTTCTACCCTGTCAAGGTAACACTCTAAACCAACTGAGTTAAAGACCCTTTTTATTAAATCAAAATTACACAATTAATGAATCCAAGGTAACAGATATGTCATTTATGTTTGCATGAGCACGTAACTTTAATCAGAATATAGGCCGAGTACACTTCAAGTGTTACCGATATGGGAGGGATGTTCGTGAGGCTAATGATTTATATCAATAACTGGTTGGTGTGTATTAAATATTTTGTCTGAATCGGAAGATTTTGCAAATACAGCACTAACAAAAGCTAACATGCCCATCTCGGGAACGTGAGCAAACTAAGTCTTCATCTTTTAAATCATATATTTATTATTTCCTTACTTTTAAAGCTATGAAAAAGCTACTTCTTATTTTACTGTTTGTTCCACTTGTTTATTGTTCTTCAGATAGTCCTGAAGAAGTAATTCAATCTATTTATTTAGCTACCAATGGAGTTACGGTACGATGTAATGATGCAACTGTTGGTGATACCACAACTATTGGAGATAAAGAATACACAGTAGTGGATGATACAACTTTAAGATCAATGGTTGCAAATGATGAAGATGTTACTTGCGCTTGTACTTCAAAAGTAACTAATATGAAGAGTATGTTTTATGAAAATAGTTCATTTAATCAAAACATTGGAAATTGGGATACTTCTGGTGTTACTAATATGAGAGGTATGTTTCAACAATCAGTATCATTCAATCAGAATATAGGTAGTTGGAATACTTCTAGTGTTACTGATATGGCTGTGATGTTTGCAGGAGCAAATAACTTTAATCAAGATATAGGAAACTGGGATACTTCTAGTGTGATTGATATGGAGGGAATGTTTACCAATAATAACATCTTCAATCAAGACTTAACAGGATGGTGTGTCATAAATATTACATCTGAACCAATCTATTTTGCATCTGCTTCAGAGCTAACAAACACTAATTTCCCCGTCTGGGGAACTTGTCCAGATTAGGCACATCCTATAAATTGTGTATTGCTTCACTAATTAGCATTAGTGGCATTTTCTTTTAACCCCCAGACATATCAACTACGGTAAGTTCAGATATTTTTAATTTCCTTACTTTTGTTAACTATGAAAATAAAGATATTAGCATACACTTTCTTAGGCGGAAGAAAAGAATACTTAAAAGAAT
>NZ_CEZOWA010000018.1:0-6331 GCF_983056325.1 Candidatus Marivariicella sp.
AGTCCACTCGGACCTTACTTTGATGTTCAATTAAATGGAAATCTTGGTACTGGCTTTATCGATTATTCTGTTATTACTGCTGTTGAGGGTTGTCAATTAGATTTTACAGTAATTGTTAATGTTTTAGGCTCAGGAGGTCCAGTAGAGCCAGACAACGACGATGATTGTACTCAAATACAATTAGTGCCAGGAGATGGAGTAATTCGTTTTGATTCTGGTATTAGTCCAATTTTAGTTGATTTATCTCCCGCTCTTTCTGAGTTAGGGATTGACACATCTGCTTCTTCTCCCGTAGTTTTATTAGAGGGATCCATTGGAGATATTGGTTCTTATGATCTTACAGCCACATCCTTTACTCTTGGTGTTCCTGTTTCTGGAAATTACGCAGCGGCTTACGGTATTGAGTATTTTGATGAAAGTGGAGAATGTGTGGGAGAAATTCTATTTATTGTAGCTAACACAGGTTTTGATCTTCAGGAGGGCGATGCAGGGTCTGATGGTGAAGATCCAGGTGATAGTCAAGACAACGAAGATGATTGTCCTCTTTTCGAATTTTCTGTCGGTCCAAATGCAATAATTTATCCCCTAGGATCTGGCGAGGTTTCCGTTTCCATATCTGATGCGATTGGAGCCTTGGGTCTTGGGAATACATGTGAATATAATATTGATTTTGAACTTGTTGACGAATATGCAGGACAATCAATTAGCTATAGCTATGATTGTGAAACTCAAGTATTCAAATTTACAGTTCCAGAAAATGACTATTTTTTAGTTGCTGATATTGGATTTAATTCATCAGATCCATCTTTGCAGTGTGTTGGGGTAATTGGTTTTGATGCATCAAGTTCTGCTGAGACAGTAAATTTGTTCGAATCGCAAAACCCAGATGGTGGAGGTCCAGACACTGGAGGTCCAGACACTGGAGGTCCTGACACAGGAGGTCCAGACACAGGAGGTCCTGACACAGGAGGTCCTGACACAGGAGGAGACAATAAATGTCCAGAGTTAATTTCAGAAAACGGATTCCCTCCGTACATAGGATCCAGTGATGCTGGTTCGTTAAATATCGATTTAAACGAATTCTTTACTGATCAAGACGAAGATGAATTAACATACCAAGTAGCCTTTTATGGAAACCCTGAGAACCTAGCAGTTCCTTCCCTTGACGGTAGTTTGTTAAGTCTTCAATTCAGTGGTTCTATAGGAAATGGATTTGTAGAAATCATGGTTAGTGATGGACAGTGTGAAAATTATGCAGGTTTTGAAGTTCGTATTGCTGATCAAGCAGCGGAGGGATGCCCTCCTTTAATACAAAACCAAATTCAAATTCCAATAGCTCCTTTTGAAACTCAGTTATGGTTTCCAATAGAGTTTTTGTTTGACTCTAGTCAAACAGGCCCTTTAAGTTTTGAATTAACAGCAGTTGGAGATTCTTCAATTGTTGGAGTTAGTCTGGGTGAAGAAGATGGATATAAGGTCATTTATTTTGATTTACCAAAAGATGGAGAGGAAGGACTGTCATCAGAAATTGAGGTTATGGTTACAACCAGTGATGGGGGTTGTGGAGAAAAGTACATTATTGGAATTGAAAGTATTTTTGATCAAGCGTTTTATGATCAATTATCAAATGGTGTTGGACCTGACGGTGGTGGATCTGACGGTGTTGGACCTGACGGTGGTGGATCTGACGGTGGTGGACCTGACGGTGGTGGACCTGACGACGGATGCCGAGGAAATGCTCCTTATCCTGGAGATGAAGGATGGTGTGGTGCTGATACGCCAATAATATTTTCTGAGAATTATTCATTTAACGACATTGAGACAAACGACTCAAGAACAATAACTATAAGTGATCCAATAATTGGTGGTGCGAATTATATAAAAGCTGTTTTTAGTGAAGACCATTGTGTTGCTCAAATTTCTTCATTTAGTAATGAAAACAAGACAGTGACACTAGGTTTTAGTGGCGCTGTAGGATCAACTGTTGTGGTTCTTGAAATAAGAAACGATGATACCTCGCTTGATTGTCCCGCTGTTATAGCATTCTTTGTTGATGTAAATCAAGAACAAGGTGGTGGTGGCGGACCAGGAGGCACCGACGTTCCTATAGTAGATCCAGTTGACCCTTCAACTGGCGAAGGAGAAAATACGGGAGCTAGTTTAATGGATACTTGTGAATGGAATGAATTTCTTTCAGAAATGATTGTTGAACCATCAGCTACTTCTTTGTCAAGAGATCTTTCAAATGAAATTGCTGCATTAAACCTCCCAGATGGATATGCTACTCAGATTGAGATATTTACCGATGGAGTAACACTTTCAGGTTCTGGATCTATAAACGAAGCTGGAGTTTGGACACTTGATTTACCTGGACAAGAGCTATGGGCTCATGTTGATTTTATGTTCTATGAACCCAATACAACAAACTGTTATGATACAATCCACTTTGATGTTATAGTTGCCAACGGTGATTTTGGTGGAGGAGATGTTGGAATTCCTGGCGGAAATGTTTCAGTTGATCCAATAGATAACGGAAATACAGGAAATAATACTACCAGTGGAAGTCTTGGAGAAGCACCTTTTCCAGGTGATGAAGGATTTTGTAGCGCTGACACCGACGTTATCCCTTTGGACGACGTAATTTCAACAACTTCAGAAAACACCGTAACAACTCAAATAGACCATCCACTTTTGAATGAGCCTGGAGTTAGTATAGCTGCGGTTTATACAGACGACAGCTCAATTGCTACGATAAATAATTTTTTCCCACAAAACAACTCTGTTATTCTTGGATTAACCGGAAAATCAGGAGGGGTAGCTATTGTGTTTGAAATAAGAAGAGCTGGAGATGTTGCTCCAGAGAATTGTGCTGCAGTTATGTATTTCATTCTTGGAGTTATTGATCCAGCAGAGATAGAGTGTGAAATCACACAATCCTTTGATCCTATATTTGTAATTCCAGGAACTCAAACTGCAGAAATAGACTTAAATCCATTTTTTGAAGCTTTTGGAGGTTTTGAAGCATATTCTCAATCCTTTAAGCTTGATATAGTAGATCCATTTTTAACAGTCGGCCAGGCATTTTTAAATGGCGCTACGTTATCTTTTGATTTTTCAGGAAACGAAGGTTTTGATATGTTGATTTTTCAAAATAGCGATCTAAACGGAAATTGTATTAATTTATTAGAGGTACCTGTTATTGTTGACCCAGAGGCAGCATCATTAAATTCAGATGCTGGTGGTATTGGTGGGGGTGACCAGGGACCAGATTCAAGCGGTTGTGATATAACAGTAGATTTTGGAGTTGGAGAAAACACAATTTATTTTGAACCAGGAGTAAGCCCTGTCTCAGTCCCTCTTTCCTCTGCTTTTTCTCAACTAGGGGTTGATCTAAGTGATGTTCAAATTGAGGCATATATTCAAGGTGAAGTTGGACCTGCTCCAGGACCTTGGGAAATCGATACCAATGGCTCCTTTAATATTGAAGTGCCTCAAGGCGATTATTTAATAATTATTGACCTGTATATTAAAAATGCCTCCGGAGAGTGTTTGGGAGTAATTATATTTGATATTGGAGCATTTGACACTTCTGCAGATTGTATAGTAACTAATGCTGCTCCTGAAGAGGTTAATCAAACCATATGGTTTTCTCCGGGAGAAACTTTCACGGAAGATTTAACGGACGTCTTTTTCAGCACACAAGGAAATCTCTTAACATATTATGTAGAATTCTCAAATGATCTAATCAATGCTGAAAATCTTGGTGATGGAAATATAGAATTTTTCGTTGGTGATCAATCTGGAGAAGGATCGTTAACAATAACTGTTATTGACGAAATAGCAGATTGTACCACAGAAGTTACATTACCATTTTTAGTTGATCCGAATCCTCCAGAAGGACAAGGTCCACCTCCAGACTTTAGTTGTCCGCAGTACATTGAAGATATTATGCCTTTATATGCAACTAATAATGACCCAAGGGAATTCTTGTTAGATTTAAATAATTTCTTCTACGTACCTCCTACGGGAATAAATTATACTCTCATTACTCCACCTGAATGGGGATCAGATCAAGATGGAGATGGGGAGTTTACTGAAAAATTTGTTGAGGTTAATTTAGAGAATTCGTTCTTAAGAATTAACACCGACAACCGATCAGGACAAGCCTTATTCCAAATTCAGTATGAGTCTGGAGCTTCTTCAACGGCCTCTTGTAGTATCAATCTAATTGATATAATGATTAATGTTGACGATGAACTTGCCTTTATTGAGGAACAATTACAAGAAAATTGTGGTGATAATTTTGACTATTTCACTCTTGGTGGAGATTTTGCTGGAGTTACACTTGAACTTGGAGTTCAGGACGATATTAAAATTGAACTAAGAGATTACTTAATTAATCCTAATGCAGAGGTTGATTTCTATGTTAGATATGATTTAATGTTCCCTGAGCCACCAGTTTCGTCAGGAGGAGGTTTAAATTCTGAACCTAACATGAATATTCCCCTTGTTGATGGTTTTGTGTCAGGTAAATCAGAATTAATAGTCTTTGCGCCTAAATTTGAAGCAGGAGTGGGTGAAATCCCATTTGAAGTTTTCGATTTAGAAACGGGATGTAATTACAACGCTTCAATTTTAATAGAAGTAGTTGACAATTTAGGAATTGCGGATATTGACTGTCCTGAATCTATAATGGAATTCGCAGAGTTTACAATTTCTCAAGATCAACCTTTAGAATTAAACCTTGGAGACTTCTTCGCTGTTACTGGAGATACTAGCTCAACAGGAAGTTTCTTCTACGAATTTGGATCTGACAGACCTGAAAAAGTTCAATTAGAGTTAAATGAATCGGATAATGTGCTTACTATAACACCAGTTATAGGCCCTGATTCGTTAGGAGATGTATTTATCTTCATTAAAGCTGGAGATTCAGAGGAATATTGTGAGACTTTTGCCGATATAATGGTTCGAATTTTACCTTCAGGTGTAACTGAAAATGAATGTCCTTTTGTTTACAGTGAATATTTAAATGAACCATTTCAGTTTCCTATTAATGAAGAATCAGCAATTGTCATTTTAGAAGAATGGATAACAGATGATGGAGGTCCTGGGACTTTAGACTGGAATGTATATATGGATAATAATCCTCAACTAGACTATAGTTTAAACGACGATGGAATATTGACGCTGTATTTGAAGGAATTTATACCAGGGGATGTTACTTTCTTTGTTGATGCAATAGATTCATTTGGATGTCTTACAATAGAAGAGTTTGTTGTCAGATTAGGTGAGCCTTCAGCTGAATTTACATTCAACCGATGCCCTGAGTTAAACGAAGCGGGAATGAATGCATTATATACATCATTATCCTCTCAAGGGGTGGTAGACGGAGTAATACCTAGTAGCGTGGCATTTATAAGTGTACCTCTTTCTGGGGTATACACGGATCTAGACGGAGATACTATTATGTATGATGCCTTTAGCCATGACCCTTCGATTGCTTCAGTTGATTTAGTTAGTAATACATTAACTATTTTCTTCTTACCGGAGAAGTATGGAAATGTTCAATTTGAATTTTTCGCAAGAGATGGAGATCCTTTTTGTGATCCTGGCCAAACTTTGAGTATCACCAGAACACCTCCAGTAAATATTGCTCCAGTAGTGGTTTGTCCTGAAATCATTTCTCAAATACCGCCTATAGAGGTTGTTCAAGGACATCCTTTAGATGTGATTCCTTTGAGTCAATTATTTTTAGACGTCAACACTTCTTCTTTTGACTTTTACACTGTGAGTGGAAACTCTGGGTTGGTTGAATCTGAAATTGATGGAGATAAATTGATTTTAGAATATACCTCAACATCAGACGGGTCTACAAATGTTACTGTGGTTTCAAGTAATGTTTCTGGCACTTGTGACGCAGAACTGAGCTTTACAGTTACGGTTGTTCCTCCTGCTGTAAACTTGTCTCCTGTATTCGAACCACAAAACGTTACAGTTCTTGAAAATGATGCTGAGGAGGCAAGTGCGGCAATTGCAAAATTTGCTTCTCATATAATTGTATCTGACCCAGAAGGAGAAAATATCTCTCTGCTTATTTCGGCAGGAAATCCAGATGCTCTTTTCGAATTAAGACCTACCGCTTCCGCAGCAGGAAGAGTTGACGCTGGATATGATTTATTTGTAATTGGTAAACTTGATTATGAAGAGAAAACTTTCCATGAACTAGAGCTTACTGCTTCTGATGGAGAGAAAACTACGTCCTATTTATTTAGAGTAAACGTTGGTGATATTCAAAATGCATCTATTAATGCTGACTTCACCCTTACTGTAT